>JAZODS010000001.1:0-9129 GCA_045597165.1 Lachnospiraceae bacterium
ACGGATGCCGAGGAAAATGATGCGGTGCTTTCGCATTTCGATTGCGAGAGGCTGTTGGAGGAGCTGGGCGAGGAGTACGTCATTTGCCTGAGATTCCATCCGCAGCGGACACCGAAGCGTCCGGACAGATGGCCCGAGCGCTGCTATGACCTGACGGACTACGAGGACATCAAGGCCATATACAGTGCGGCGGATGTGATGATTACGGATTACTCGTGCACCGCGGTAGAGTACGCCTTGCTGAAGAAGCCGCTTTTGTTCTACGCCTATGATTTTGAGAAGTACGACAGAGGCTGCTACGTGGACTACGAGGCGTTGCCGGGCGGAATTCAGCGGACGATGACCGATTTGATCGCGGCCGTGAAGGATTCGGAGGCCGGCTTGCAAAATGCGGAGTACTTCGTGCGGCAGCATTTTGATTGCGAGCTGAAGTACGGTTACAGCCGGAGGCTGTTGGAAAGAATGATATCGAAAGAGTGACGTTGAAGGGTTGATACGATAAGAGAATTCGGGAGGACGATATGATATTCGGCGGAATTGTTGCCGGCGGGACCGGAAGCCGGATGGGAGCGGATGTTCCGAAGCAGTTTCTCATGCTTGGGGACAAACCGATTCTGATTCATACGCTGCTACAGTTTACGAGCATACCATCGTTTCATGCGCTTGTGATCGGTGTCCACAAGGATTGGGTAAGCCATACGGAGGAGTTGGTTCGTGAGTACGGACCGTTTTCCATGCCTGTGCTTGTGACACCGGGAGGCGAGAACAGAAACGATACGATTCTTAATATGATTGCGTGTCTTCGTAAGCAGTGCGGAGCAGGGGATGGCGATTGCTTTGTTACGCACGATGCGGTGCGGCCGTTTGTCAGCACGAGCATTATCGAAGAGCATATTCGACGTGCGGGGGACGGTCCGGTGCTCGGAACAACCATTCCGGCGACCGACACAATTGTAGTTTCGGAGGATGGTACGAAGATGACGGCCATTCCGAATCGGGCTACGATGTATCAGGCACAGACACCGCAGACGTTTCCGATAGGACGTTTTGAGCAGGTATATAGTACTATGACGCAGGAAGAGAAGGATGTGGCGAGTGATGCTTGCGGCATCTTCTTGAAGCGTGGACTTCCGGTGGAGATGATCCGCGGGGAAGAGAAAAATAGGAAGCTTACTCATCCATTGGACCTCGACTTTGCGAGGAGCCTACTGGAGAATGAGCTAAGTGGAAAGGATTTGTGCTAACATTAGCACTATGTAGAGTTATCATGAAGGAAAAACAATCCGTGTGGAACGTGTTGGCGTTTCTCATCGTTCTGAGTGTGATTATTGAGTATTTGTCGGCGCCTTTCGCCGGTACGTCTAAGCTTCTCATGAGCATTTTCTATGCTGCAAGAGGCGTGGCGTTCCCGGGAATCATGCTTATCATGGGACACAAGGCACCGTCGGAATCGCGTAAGAAGGATGCGACGATTCGCTACAGGTTCCGCTATGTGTATGCATTTGCGCTGTCGTGCGCACTTGTTTGGTTGATTCGAGTTGCATTCGGAATGCCTTGCGATAAGACTTGGTTTTTGCAGGACACATCGATTCAGCTGGTGCTGTGCATTGCTGTGGCGTATTACGTATACGCTTTGTTCCGAGGGGTTCCTGCTTCGGTGCTGTTCCTCGGAAGCCTTGTGCTCAGCCTTGCGCTTGATTTCGTGGACGTATCGCAGATTTACGGTCTGTCGATGCTGCTTGGCGGCTTGCCGTTCTATTTCTTAGGAGCGTGGCTGTCGAAGGCGGACTTTTCCGAGACGATGAAGAAGAGCGCGGTAGTGCGCTTCGCGATTGTATTGCTGCTTGCATACGGTGTTGCGATGATCTTCAAGCCGGAGTGGTTCAAGACGATGATGGAGCTCATGCCGTCCGCTATTCAGTCACAGACGGTAGAGGCGGGCGTGACGAGATTGCTCGCACATTTGCTGCAGATTGGGCTGTCTGTTGTTATGCTTGCGTCGCTGTACGCATTTCCGTCGGCTAATCTGACGTCGCTCAAGAACATGGGTGCGCGTCCGTTCTATGCGATGGTGCTGCTTCCCGCGTGGGTGGCACTTATGCTGCAGGGCTGGTTTGTCGGCATCTTAAAGACGATTACCGAAGCACACTGGCTGATTTTGTACGTTCCGTTGATTGCGCTGTTGGCGATTGCGCTTTGCACGTGGACTGCGGGTGTGTTTGTGCATATGCTGATGTATCCGCTCTACGTGAACAAGGAAAATTCTCTGTTCATTCGCTCGGCATTTCGCAATATGGCGAAGTACCGCTACCTTCTGTACGAGCTGATTAAGAAGGGCATCGTGCTGAAATACCGTCGCTCCTTCCTCGGCATTCTGTGGTCCTTGATTGAGCCGCTTTTGACGATGATTGTGTTGACGTATGTGTTCGGTAGCTTCTTCGGTAAGAACGACGCACTGTATGCGGTATACATTCTGACCGGTCGTCTGATGTTTACGCTGTTCCAGAACACAACCAAGGAAGCGCTTCGCTCCGTGCGTGCAAATGCTGCGATGATCAAGAAGGTGTATGTACCGAAGTACATGTACCCGATTTCGACGATTATGTACAACTTCGTGCTGTTCTTGATTTCCTTGATTGATCTGGGACTCGTTATGTTGTATTTCAAGGTGCCGATTACGTGGCATCTGTTGGAGGCCTTTTTGCCGATCTTCGTGTTGTTGCTGATTTCAATCGGTGTCGGCATGATCTTGGCAACCATCAACGTGTTCTTCCGCGATATTGAGTATCTGTGGAATGTCTTTACGCTGCTTTTGATGTATTGCTCGGCAATCTTTTATCAGGCAGACGTATTGGCAAGCACGTCCGCCGGTTGGATTTTGGAGGTCAATCCGGTGTATCTGATGATATACAATCTGCGCCGCACCGTTATGTACGGACAGGGCTTGCAGTGGAATTCCATGTTGTTCTCGACGTTGTTTGCGTTCGTTATCCTGTTCGTCGGATTTTCCGTGTTCTACAAGCGACAGGACGAGTTTATTCTGCACATTTAGCGCGCGAACGGGTGTGCGGCGATGGGAGGACGGTCATCGGATGACCATGACCGGGGAGAAAGTATGTATCGACTTTATGTAGAGAATCAGGCCAAATGGACTGAGATATGTGAAAAGGATTATAAGCTACCGAGGCAGGCTACGGTGCAACGTCTGCAAGACGGTATTCTGTTGCCGATACGCCGAGAGAAGGTGCCGGGGCTCATTGATTATGCGACGGTAGGCGGTGTGTGCAACAGCGCATTTGAGTTTGTTGCGGGCTGGACGAGAAGAGAGAAGCCGCGCATGAACAAAAGCTGTATCGAAGGCTATCGTGTGGAAGAGAAGGAGCTCGAATACCGAGATGAGACGGTTGTGTTCGGCGGTGTGATAGACGGGCATTTCGGGCATTTCTTTTCGGAAGGACTCTCACGATTTTGGTGGATGGTACAGAATCCGGAGGCGTATGATAAGATTGTCATTGCCTTGACAACGGAGCGGAAAAGCTGGTTTGGCGAGCTTTATCGTCTGATGGGTATTCCGGAGGAAAAGGTTGAGTATGTGGAGAGACCTACGAAGTTTCGCGAGATCATTATTCCGGATGAGACGATGTACCTTTGGGGCGGATATCGCGAAGAGCTCAATCTTGTGTATGACGCGATTGTGAGTAGACTGCCTAAGAGCGATTACGATAAGGTCTATTTGACCAGAACACAGTTTGAACGTCAGGACTGCATCGGAGAAGAGTACTTTGAGGAGTATTTCCGTAAGAAGGGCTACCACGTAGTGGCACCCGAGCAATTGCCTCTTGAGGAGCAGTTGTCCCTTGTGGCAAATGCGAAGGAGGTGGCGTGCGTATGCGGAACGCTTTCGCATTTTGCATTGTTCTCGGCGCCCGGCACAAAGTATACGATTTTGAATCGTGCGATGGACCACTACTTTATTCCGCAGGTGATTATCAATCAGCTTCGTGACATTCACGCATATTACATCGACGCCACGCGCAATTATCTTCCGGTAAAGCACAATCGCGGCTGCTTCCTTCTGGAGCCCAATGGGCATTGGAACGATTATATCGCAGATCAGGGAGAGGTGCCGGTAGAGCTTACCGAGGAGCAGCGTGCGCATAATGCGTATCGATTCCTTGGCAAATGGCGTGAAACCTATCTGCAGAAAAGAGCCATGGTAATGCTTCAGGACACGGATGTGTGCGACCTGCTGGATTCGATGGACAAGGCAATGGGCGGCCACGGTGTCGAGCGTAAGCAGTATGGCTTTACAATGCGCAGAAGCCGTATGGAAAAGGAATTGAAGCAGTTGCGTGAGTGTGAGGAGGTTGTGAAGCTTTCCGGAGACGCTCTCGACAAGGAAAAGGCAGCACTGCTTAAGGAGTTGACTGAGCTGAAGAAAAAGAATGCAACACTCAGCTCCGAACTGGCGAAGATGAAGACCTCATGGAAGCGCAAGCTCAAGTATCAGATGATTCATCTGTTCGGTAAAAAATAAACGTTCTATTATGAGGATATACAATTTTGGAGGATAGGAATGGCGAAAAATGCGATTCAAGTAGAGGATGTAAGCATTTGCTTTAACCTGAGCGAAGAGAAGGTGGATGACTTAAAGTCGTACATCATCAAGAAGCTCAAGGGAGACATCCACTACAATCAGTTTTGGGCGCTTAAGGATGTGAATTTTAATGTGGAAAAGGGTGACCGCGTAGGCATTCTCGGACTGAACGGAGCCGGTAAGTCGACCCTTTTGAAGGTCATCTGCGGAGTGCTTAAGCCCACGAAGGGAAATGTCACGGTTCACGGCAAGATCGCGCCGCTTTTGGAGCTCGGTGCCGGCTTTGACATGCAGTATACGGGCCGCGAGAACATTTATCTCTATGGCTCCGTGCTCGGATATTCCAGATCGTTTTTGAACGAGAAGTTCGATGAGATTGCGGAGTTTTCGGAGCTTGGCAAGTTTTTGGACGTGCCGCTTAAGAATTATTCCTCGGGTATGAAATCCCGTCTCGGCTTTTCCATCGCGACGGTTGTTGAGCCGGAGATATTGGTACTCGACGAGGTTCTTTCCGTAGGAGATGCGAAGTTCCGTAAGAAGTGCGAGAATAAGATCAAAGGCATGTTTGACAGCGGTGTAACCGTGTTGTTCGTGTCGCACAGCATTTCTCAGGTGAAGTCGCTTTGCAACAAGGCGATTTTGCTGGAGCATGGTCAGCTCATTGCACAGGGCGATGTCAAAGACGTTGCGGCCATCTATGAGCAGAAGATTAATTCGTAATACGACGGAAGGATAGGGCGCAAGGAGGCACATGCCAAATGCGCGATACGACGCTTTCGTATGGAGGTTTAGATGAAGGGAATTATACTGGCCGGAGGTTCCGGAACGAGATTGTATCCGCTGACAATGGTGACGAGTAAGCAGCTGTTGCCGGTGTACGATAAGCCGATGATTTATTACCCGCTTTCTACGTTGATGCTGGCGGACATTCGGGATATCTTGATCATTTCCACACCGACGGATTTGCCGAATTTTCAGCGTTTGCTCGGAGACGGAAGTCGCTTTGGCTTGCGTCTTTCCTACAAGGAGCAACCGAGTCCGGACGGATTGGCACAGGCATTTTTGCTGGGCGAGGAGTTCATTGGAGACGATGTGTGCGCGATGGTGCTCGGAGATAACATCTTCTACGGCAACGGACTTCGCAGTCATTTGCGTGAAGCGGTTCGTGAGGCCGAGGCGGGCAAGGCAACGATATTCGGCTACTATGTCAACGATCCGGAGCGCTTCGGAGTTGTGGAGTTCGATGAGAACGGAAACGTGGTGAGCGTAGAGGAAAAGCCGAAGGAGCCGAAGTCGAACTACTGCATTACCGGCTTGTACTTTTACGACAATCGCGTCGTGTCGATGGCAAAGGAACTGACGCCGTCCGCGAGAGGAGAGCTGGAGATAACTGATCTGAACAACCGTTACTTGAAGGATGGAACACTTAAGGTACAGCTGTTGGGACGTGGCTTTGCGTGGTTGGATACCGGAACGGTAGACAGTCTGACCGATGCAACGGATTTTGTGCGAATGATTCAGGCCCGTCAGGGCATCTCTATCTCCACACCGGAGGAGATTGCGTACAAGAACGGCTGGATCGATGAGGAGATGCTTCGCGCGGCTGTGGAGCTGTACGGCAAGTCCGCGTACGGCAAGCATCTGCTGAGCGTTTTGGAAGGAAAGATTCGCGACTAGCAAGCGCCGAAGACGAGCGGCGACAGCTGGCCGACGAGCGCAGGAAATCGGCGAACAGCGAAAGAATAGGAGAAACGTCATGACGATATTGGTGACCGGAGGAGCCGGCTTTATCGGCTCGAATTTTATATATTACATGCTGGGCAAATACGAGGATTATCGCATTGTGTGCGTGGACAAGCTGACCTATGCGGGCAATATGAGCACGCTGAAGGAGGCAATGGACAACCCGCGCTTTGCATTTTACAAGACGGACATCTGCGACCGCGAGGCAATCAAGGCTATCTTCGAGAAGGAAAAGCCGGATATGGTTGTGAACTTTGCGGCAGAGAGTCATGTGGATCGTTCGATTGACAATCCGCAGGTGTTCCTGCAGACGAACATCTTGGGCACGCAGGTGCTTCTCGATTGCTGCAGAGAATACGGCATTCAGAGATACCATCAGGTGTCGACGGACGAGGTGTACGGAGATCTTCCGCTCGATCGCCCGGACTTGTTCTTCACAGAGGATACGCCGATTCATACGAGTAGCCCGTACAGCGCTTCGAAGGCGGCTGCGGACCTTTTGGTGCTTGCGTATCACAGAACGTACGGCCTGCCGGTAAGCATCAGCCGTTGCTCGAACAACTACGGACCGTTTCATTTTCCGGAGAAGCTGATTCCGCTCATGATTGCAAATGCTCTGAATGACAAGCCGCTTCCCGTATACGGCGAGGGCATCAACGTGCGTGATTGGCTGTACGTAGAGGACCATTGTAAGGCGATTGATTTGATTATGCATAAGGGCAAGGTCGGCGAGGTGTATAACGTCGGCGGCCACAATGAGATGCGCAACATCGATATTGTGAAGCTCATTTGCAAGGAGCTCGGAAAGCCCGAGAGCTTGATTACCTATGTAACGGACCGCAAGGGACACGATATGCGCTACGCAATCGACCCGGCGAAGATACAAGCGGAGCTCGGCTGGTTGCCCGAGACGACATTTGCCGAGGGTATCAAGAAGACGATTCGCTGGTATCTCGACAACCGCGAGTGGTGGGAGACGATCGTAAGCGGCGAGTATCAGGATTATTATGAAAAGATGTATGGACAGAGATAAGAGGTAGCTATGAAGGTTGTGGTGACGGGAGCAAAGGGCCAGCTTGGGCAGGACGTTATGGCGGAGCTTGCAAAGCGCGGCCATAAGGGCATCGGCGTAGACATTCAGGAGATGGACATTACCGATGCGACTTCGGTTCGAGAGGTGCTTACCGAAGCGAAGCCCGATGCGGTAGTGCATTGTGCGGCGTGGACTGCGGTGGATATCGCAGAGGATGAGGAGAATCGCAGCAAGGTGCATGCGGTAAATGCTTTGGGAACGCGAAACATCGCTGCCGTATGTCGTGAGCTGGATTGCAAGCTTTTGTACATTTCCACGGACTATGTGTTCAGTGGAGAAGGAACTGCGATGTGGGAGCCGGACGATACGAATCGAAATCCGGTGAACTGGTACGGACAGACGAAGTACGAGGGAGAGCTGGCGGTTGAGGAGCTGCTTTCGAAGTACTTTATCGTGCGCATTGCATGGGCATTTGGCGAGCATGGCGCGAATTTCGTAAGAACGATGCTGCGACTCGGAAAGCAAAGAGACCGTCTGACGGTAGTAGAGGATCAGGTTGGTTCGCCGACGTATATGCCGGACGTAGCGCGCCTGATTGTCGATATGATTGAGACCGACCGATACGGAAGGTATCACGCGACCAACGAGGGCTTTTGCTCGTGGTATGAGTTCGCGAAGGAGATCTTCCGACAGGCTGCGGAGCGAGGGTATACGGAGTATGACGAGGAGCATCTGCAGGTAGCTCCCGTGAGCTCGGCTGAGTATCCGACGAAGGCAAAGCGCCCGTCGAACAGTCGTATGAATAAGGCTAAGCTGTCGCAGAACGGCTTTGTGCATTTGCCTACGTGGCAGGATGCGCTTGCGAGATATCTTAGCATTGGAGGAATCCTAGATGGGACAGATTAAAGTGACGGAGTGCCCGATTCCGGGCTTGTATATTGTGGAGCCGACGGTGCATGGCGATGACAGAGGTTATTTTGTTGAGACATACAATGAGCGTGATATGCACGAGGCGGGACTTACGATGCGGTTTGTGCAGGACAATCAGTCGATGAGCAAAAAGGGCGTTCTGAGAGGCTTGCATTATCAGATTGAGCATCCGCAGGGAAAGCTTGTGCGTGCCATTCGCGGGGAAGTATTTGACGTAGCGGTGGATATGAGACCGGGCTCTGCGACGTACGGACAGTGGTACGGAGTGGTGTTGAGCGCGGCGAACAAGAAGCAGTTCTACGTGTCCCCGGGCTTTGCACACGGCTATTTTGTACTGTCCGAGGAAGCGGAATTCTGCTACAAGGTGACGGACTTTTATCACCCGGGAGACGAGGGCGGTATCGCTTGGAACGACCCCGAAGTCGGCATCGAATGGCCGGAGGTGGTCGGAGAGTATCTCGGAACCGCTGACCCGACGGGATATACGATGAAGGACGGAACACCCCTTCTTTTGTCCGACCGCGATAAGCAGTGGAAGACGCTGAAGGAGACACAGAGATAGACCGAACCGAAGATGGATCGGACCGAGGATAGATTGGACCGCATGTTTTGTGTGGGCACAAAAGAAAAACGGGAGGGCTTGAAGATGTATGATTATCTAATTGTCGGCGCCGGCTTGTACGGAGCAACCTTTGCTTATGAGGCTACGAAGAGAGGAAAGCGCTGCCTTGTTGTAAACCGCACAGATCACATTGCGGGAAATGCGTATTGCAAGGACGTAGAGGGCATTGCGGTGCATTGGTATGGCGCGCACATTTTCCATACG
>JAZODS010000002.1:0-37555 GCA_045597165.1 Lachnospiraceae bacterium
TGAGACATTTGTCGTACAAAACATGAAAAAGAGGTTGACAAATCTTTCAACGATAGGATAAAATAATATAGAATGAGTATAGGTCGAAAGTTTGTCTTGTGTGAGGTAGAATATGCGAGTAATTGCAGGAAGTGCAAGAAGGCTGTTGCTGAAGACACCGCGAGGTCTTGAGACTCGTCCTACGTCAGATCAGATAAAAGAGACCTTGTTTAATATGTTGAATCAAGAGCTTCCCGGATGTCAGTTTCTTGACTTGTTCAGCGGAAGCGGCGGACTCGGCATAGAGGCTCTCAGTCGTGGTGCTGACTACGCTTGCTTTGTAGAGAACGGGCGCGAGGCCCTTCAGTGTATTCGAGAGAATCTCGAGCATACAAGGCTGGCAGACAGAGCAACCGTGTACGGTATGGATGCTTTGAATGCATTAAAGCGGATGGAGTCTGAGAAGCGACAGTTTGATATTATTGTAGCGGATCCCCCGTACCGAAAGGATTGGGAGAGAGTGTTGCTCGGAGCATTGCAGGGGTCGTCCTTGTTGCACGAGGATACGCTTTTGGTTATTGAGACCGCGCTTGATAATTGTGTGGAGGCTGCTGCCTCTGAGTATGGTTTTACGGTCGATAGAGTAAAGACCTACAAGTCGAATCAGCACTGGTTTTTGTACCCGGATAGATGAAGGAGGAGTACGGGAGCGTGGGCTTGACAGATAAGAAAGAGAATATCGGAATCTACGCCGGAAGCTTTGATCCGGTGACGCTCGGACATTTGGATATCGTAGTGCGTGCGTCGCGTGTGGTGGACCGTTTGATTATCGGTGTACTGAACAACCAAAGTAAGGTTCCGAAGTTTACGGTAGAAGAGCGTGTGGATATGCTTCGCCGTGTAATAAAAGACATTCCGAACGTGGAAGTGCAGTCGTTTTCGGGATTGACTGTGGATTTTGCAAGAGAACAGGGTGCGAAGGTTTTGGTGCGAGGCTTGCGCGCGGTTACGGACTTTGAGTACGAGCTGCAGATTGCACAGCTGAATCACAAACTGAACCCGGAATTGGACACGATTTTCTTTACTACGAGTGTGGAGTATTCCTACTTGAGCTCGAGCACTGTGCGAGAGATTGCAAGCTACGGCGGCGACATTACGCAGTTCGTTCCGGCCGAAGTAGTAGAGAATGTGTATGATAAATTTAAGCGATAAAGGAGATACAACGATGGTTAACCGTATTGAGCAGATAATTGAAGAGATTTATGAGTTTATTGAAGGATGTAAGCCTACGACGTTCTCCCAGAATAAAGTAGCGGTACCGAAGGACGAGCTGTACGATTTGCTCGACGAGCTTAGATTGCGTACTCCGGACGAGATTAAGCGCTACCAGAAGATTATCGCTAATCGCGATTCCATTATCGCGACAGCAGAGGAGAAGGCTGAGTCTATTATCGAAGAAGCTAAGGCAAAGGCTCGTCAGCTTGTAAGCGAGCACGAGATTATGCAGCAGGCATATGCGAGAGCGAACGAGATGGTTTCCTCTGCAGGTAGTGAAGCTGATGAGATGCTTCGTAGCGCCAACAGCGATGCGGAGGCAATCCGTACCGGCGCTTTGAATTACGCGAACGACATTATGACCGATATGGAGCGTATCCTTTCCGATGCATACGAGTCCACCCGCGTACGTGCGGAGAACTTGATTTCCACGCTTCGTGAGAGCTACGAGGTAGTTGCTACGAATCGTCAGGAGCTGTACGCTCAGTTGAATCCCGAGGAGGCTGCTTCCGTATACGATGACGCGATCGCGACCGTTACGGCAGAGGACGACTTCGATTTCGACTCCAACACCTTCCTTGATAACATCGAGGAGTAATGCATTTTCCCAAGCGGCGGTAGTAGTTGCCGATGTGAGCGAAGAGCATTAGAGAACATAGCATACATACATGAGAGCAGACGTTGCACCTGTCATCAGCAGGGCGATGGTTGCTCTCATTTTTATGTAGCGCCCGATTGGGAAACGATACTCCGCCAGCATGGATTTCGTCTGAAGCACGCCGGAGAGCCCGCCGAAGGAGACGAGGCCGGTCATGAGCGGCATGCGGTAGTTGAGGGGAAGTCCTTGGTCAGCCAATAGGCTACACCCGCTTGTGACCTCGAGAAGGCCGCAAAAAAATGCGGAGACGGCGGACGGCAGCTTCGGAAGGAAAACTTCGAAGCCCGCTTGCAGAAAGCACGAAAGCGTCGAAAATAGCATGACGTAGGCGCCGACTCGCGCGATAGCAGCTAACGAGGCTGTGACGGTTTCCTCGATGATATCCGCTAAGGATTTGTCGGGAGTGGTGGTGGCACTCTGCGCGCTGCCACTCTGCGTGTCCGGTCTCGACGTATTCGCCGGTCCTTCGGAGGCTATACGCAGCTCATCCGGCCAGAGCATTTTGCAGGCAAATGCACCGAAAAGAAGGTGGAGTACATAGAAGCCAGCACAATATACGAAGGTGATATCGGTGACACCAAAGCAATGAGTGCAAAGGTAGCCGACCAGAAAACCGGGACTGAGACAAGTAGAAAGCACGAGTGGGTAAAGCGGAACCCGCTCGTCTTTTTTTAAGCGTTCTGCCAAGAGAGAGGCCCCTACTGGCATTCCGGAGAGGAGTCCGAGCAATAAGATCGGGGAGTAGTCGCGCGGCAAATGCAGCACGCGCTCAACAAGCGGAGCCAGCGGGCGAGATAGTGGTTCTAATGTAGACATGCGAAAGAGAATTCCCGTTAGGAGGAGAAACGGAAGCATAGTGGGTAGCAGTATCTGTGACCATAGATTGAGACCGTAGGTGGCGCCGAGCTGTACAAGCTCGGGAAAGCGAAGCGCCAGAACGAGCAAAAGGAGAACGCCGGACAAAAGAAAAAAACGCTTCATGAGCACTCCGGACCGTAGGATTCTAATAGGTATGCGACGGCAATACCGGATAGAACCGATTACGGTCTACGGAAGCATCAAGAAGCGTCTTTGATAATCGGACCTCACAAGTCCGTGACGTGCATATAAAGCTTGTGAATACAGTGCGGAGGCGCGGTCCTCCAAAGCATAGAGCTCAGCGGCAGGCTCCGGGAGGGTACGCACATCGGATGCGAGTCGTACGAGTAGCGGAGTGGACGTCTTTGCGGAAAGCTCGCTCAAAAGCGGCTTAGCGGAAGAGCGCATGCCGAGCACCTGAACGTAAGGGGTAGAAGCACAGGCTTCGTACTGAGCGGAAGCCTCCTTTGTAATGTCCAACAGGAGATGACACAAGGCACGGTCGACGTGTGTGCGCGTGTGCGAGCGTTCCTTAACCTGCTCGCCTAAGGACGAGTAGGAAAATGCTGCGCGAGATGCCTTGTGGATTCTGCGCGCCGACTCCTCGCCGATATCGCTGATGGATGCGATGTCCTGCGCAGTCATCGGTTGAAGCTTTGCAAAGAGCAGGTTGCTGAAATCGTCCGGCAGGAGGGCATTTGCAATGTTGGCCTCGTAAAGAGACTTAAGCTCTGCGGGTACGGAATCGTACGGGAAGTCGGACGTCTCGACAAGGACTTGCTTTCGGATCGCAGTGGCGGAGCAGTAGTGCCCCGGACTGTCGTCGTGGTAGCCTGAGCCGATGCGCGTAATCGGAACGGAACACAGATTGCTTTGAAGCAATCGCTTTTGCTTTTCGTATTCGATCGCGAGAATGTTGTTCGGCAAAGCAAGCACAGCCTCTGAACCCGGGATGCATTTGCCCAAAGCATATGCTCTCGCAAGCGGGAAGGACATGCCCTCCGACAGCTTCTCGCGAAGGAGCTGCTTGAAGTCTGCAGGCTCGTCGGCAAGGTAGGCTGCTATCTCGTGAATGCATTGCTGCGTAGCTTCCGGCGTGCTTCCGCTCGGAACCTCAATGCCGTAGGAGAGGTGTGTCGTAACGCCGAGAGAATTGAACAGCTTGACGCCGCCGCGTGCAAAAAACTCCGCACTGGCGGTCGACGTATAGGTCGGAAGCTGGAGCACCATATCGGCACCCGCAAGCAAGGCGGCCTCTGCACGAACGTAACGGTCCAGCATAGCGGGCGTGCCTCGCTGCACAAAATCCCCGCTCATGGCCACAATAAGATAATCACATCCGGTCTGCGCTTTGGCTTCCCGGATGTGATATGCGTGCCCGTTATGGAACGGGTTATATTCAGCTATAATCCCTGTGACGCGCATGGCTTACATCTTTTCCGGTTCCGGATACGTAACACCGAAGGTATCTACGGTTACGCTCTCCATAACAACCGGACGGAACGGACGATCACCGGGAAGAGTGCGGATCTCTGCGATGGCATTTACCGCATCCATGCCCTCGATAATCTTACCGAATGCAGCATACTCTCCATCGAGATACGGAGAAGCGTGGTGCATAATGAAGAACTGAGAGCCTGCGGAATTCGGATCCATAGCGCGTGCCATGGAAAGAACGCCGGGGGTGTGAGAAAGGTTGTTCTCAAATCCGTTGTGAGAGAACTCGCCCTTAATCTGATAGCCCGGGCCACCGATGCCGATTCCCTTCGGACATCCGCCCTGAATCATAAAGCCCGCGATGATACGGTGAAAGGTAAGACCGTCATAGAAGTGCTTGTTAATGAGGGAAATGAAATTGTTTACGGTATTGGGCGCGATCTCCGGATAAAGCTCTGCCTTAAACGTAGCGCCGTCGTTCATAGTAAAGGTTACGATAGGATTCTGTGCCATGATGATTCCTCCATGAATTATTGTACAAATGCGTGATAGATGGCGTCGATAGCAGCTTCGAAGTCTGCACCTGCAACACCGATAATGATGTTAAGCTCGCTGGAGCCCTGATCGATCATACGAATGTTAACGGAAGCGCGGTCAAGTGCCGTGAAGATACGAGCTGCGGTTCCTCGGTTGGAACGCATGCCGCGTCCTACGACTGCGATGAGCGCGAGATCCGTAGCGATGTCGATCGAGTCGGGATCTGCCGTGCGATGAATCTCGGCAAGTACGGACTGCTCCTTTGCCTCGAACTCGCTCTGATGAACCAATACGGAAAGCGTGTCGATTCCGGAAGGCATGTGCTCGAAGCTGATGCCGCCCGCTTCAAATGCGGACAGAACCTTTCGACCGAAGCCGATCTCGGAGTTCATCATATCCTTCTCGATGTTGATTGCGGTAAAGCCCTTCTTTCCGGCGATACCGGTAATCGTGTAAGGAGCCTTCTTGGAAGTGTTCTCTACGATATAGGTTCCGGGATCCTCGGGAGCGTTGGTGTTACGGATGTTAATCGGAATACCTGCCGAGCGTACGGGGAAGATAGCATCTTCGTGCAATACGCCTGCACCCATATAGGAAAGCTCACGAAGCTCACGGTACGTAATGGTCTCAATTACCTTGGGGTTCTCTACGATGCGAGGATCGGTTACGAGGAAGCCGGATACGTCGGTCCAGTTCTCGTACAGATTAGCGCCGACTGCCTTAGCGACAATCGATCCGGTAATGTCGGAGCCGCCGCGAGAGAAGGTCTTCACACGTCCGTCGCGGTAAGCACCGTAAAAGCCGGGGATAACTGCGCGCTCTACGGTAGCAAGCTTTGCGGAAAGCACGTTGTTCGTGTAATCGGCATCGAAATTGCCGGCCTCATCGAAGAAAATGTACTCAGCCGCATCGATAAAGGTATAGCCGAGATAAGCAGCCAAAAGGATACCATTGAGGTACTCTCCGCGAGATGCCGCATAATCTCTGCCGGCATGAGCGGAAAACTGCTCACGAATCTTTACGAACTCGTCATCGAGGGAAACTTCCAACGAAAGTCCTTCGATAATCTCGTTGTATCTTGCCAAGATAGCGGCAAGAGCATCGTCAAAATCCTGTCCGCTCTCAGCAAGAGAGTAGCAGTGATAAAGCATATCGGTAACCTTCGTGTCTGCACCGGAACGCTTGCCGGGTGCGGAAGGTACTACATAGCGGCGGTTGTGATCTGACAAAATGATGTTGCGAACCTTGCGAAACTGCTCCGCATTTGCCAAAGAGCTTCCGCCGAACTTAACGACCTTAAGCATAATAACCTCCTGATAGTCTACGGTAGACGATAATGTGTGTGATAACTATTGCGCCTGCATAGCCTACGTGGGCGGCGCAAGTCGCATCTGAACGATTGTTACTGCGCTTCCTTGATATTATAAAGCGAAATCAAATGCGAACATCTAATATAATACGCACTTTTAAGAAATAATCAAGTCTAAAATGAAAAAAGGACTGTATTTGCTAATGGAATGTGATTGGTAGAATGGCTATGATTGCTGTGGCGTTTCCTATTTACTTTCGGGTCGGATTGTGTTAGAATGTTGTCGAGTATGTCATGGTGGCGAATTATGGGGTGCTCTAGAAGAGAAAAGGATGAGGTTTTCTATGGAACGATTGATTATAACGATTACAAACCGTGTGAAGCAGGCCTTTGCGGAATGCGGCTATGATAGCAAATACGGAGCGGTTTCCGTATCGAACAGACCGGACCTTTGCCAGTACCAGTGTAACGGTGCTTTGGCAGCAGCGAAGGAGTATAGAAAGGCTCCGATTGCCATTGCCAATGAGATTGTGGCAAAGCTTGCGGACTTTGATATGCTTTCGCAGTGTGAAGCGATTATGCCGGGCTTTATCAACATGTCTTTGAAGCCGGAGGCGATTGCGAACTATGTATTTGCGATGGGACAGGACGAGAAGTTTCTCGTCGGTGAGCCGGAGAATAAGCAGACGATCGTCGTGGATTACGGCGGACCGAACGTAGCGAAGTCGCTGCATGTAGGACATTTGAGACCGGCGATTATCGGTGAAGCGATTAAGCGCATTTTGCGTTTTGCGGGCCACGAGGTAATCGGCGATGCGCATCTGGGTGACTGGGGTCTTCAGATCGGCTTGATCATTACCGAGTTGAAGAGAAGAAAGCCGGATTTGCCGTATTACGACGAGTCCTATACGGGCGAATACCCGACAGAGGCTCCGTTTACGATGGCCGAGCTCGAGGAGATTTACCCTTATGCCAGTGCCTATTCCAAAGAAAATGAGGAGTACAAGGAAGAAGCGCGTCACGCGACTTACCTTTTGCAGAATAAGCACCGCGGCTACAACGCACTTTGGAATCACATTATGACGGTTTCCATGGAGGACCTTAAGAAGAATTACAAGAAGCTTCAGGTAGAATTCGATCTGTGGAAGAAGGAAAGCGACGCACAGCCGTATATTCCCGAGATGATTGAGCATATGAAGGCCGGAGGCTTTACGCGCATCAGCGAGGGTGCCTTGGTCGTAGACGTAAAGGAGGAGACGGACACGAAGGAGCTTCCTCCGTGCATGATTCTCAAATCGGACGGAGCAACGCTTTACAACACCACCGACTTGGCTACGATTGTGGAGCGTATGAAGCTGTTCCATCCGGATAATATCATTTACGTTGTTGACAAGCGTCAGGACCTCTACTTTGATCAGATTTTCCGCTGCGCGAGAAAGACCGGCTTGGTGGAAAAGGATACGAAGCTGACCTTCATCGGCTTCGGTACGATGAACGGCAAGGACGGAAAGCCGTTTAAGACAAGAGATGGCGGCGTTATGAAGCTCGAATCGCTTGTCGGAAGCATTGCCGAAGAGGTGTATCGCAAGATGGAGAGCCGCGATCTTTCCGAGGAAGAGATGAGAAGCATCTCGGAGATGGTCGGCTTGGCTGCGTTGAAGTACGGAGATTTGTCCAATCAGGCGAACAAGGACTACGTATTCGATATCGAAAGATTTACGTCCTTCGAGGGCAATACCGGACCGTACATTTTGTACACGATGGTGCGTATTAAGTCCATTTTGACAAAGGCCGGACAGTTGCCTGAGATGGTAACGTCGGCGAGCAATCGTGAATATGGTGAGGACGAGGTCAATCTGTTGTTGACGGCCTCCCGTTTTGGTGAGATGTTGGAGCGTGCCGCAGAGGAGCTGGCGCCGCATAAGCTGTGTCAGTACATGTATGAGCTGTCGAACCAGTTTAACAGCTTTTATCATGCGAACAAGATCCTTGCGGAGGAAGATGAAACGAAGAGACAAGAGTGGCTCACCCTGTTACAGGTGACGCTCAGCATATTGAGTGCCGGGGCGCAGATGCTTGCATTCGATGTCCCCGACAGAATGTAGGGAAGAGAGGTAGAACAGATGAAGAGAGTGAGTATGAATCCGAAATATGCGATAGTATGGCTTATGCTTGTGCTGTCTCTGCTGTTTGCTACGATGACGTGTGCAATGGCCGAGGGAGAGGAAGAAGGCCGGGATGAGATCGTTGATTATGTCAACGCCGAGGAGTATACGACCGGTTACTTTGAGGGTGTGATTAGCGATTCCGTATCCACGCATGTAAATGTGCGATATGGCCCGGGCTCCGACAAGTACGAAATCATGAAGACCTCGACGGGAAAGTCTGTTCAGTTGACTGCCGGAACACCGGTTTCCGTTGTCGGCGAGACGAAGGATTCCGCTTTGGATGTGTGGTATCACATTCGGTTTGAGTTTGCGGGTGAGCAGTTTGATGGTTACTGCTTTGCAGATTTCATCTCCAAGGGAGATAAGGTGCTTTTCACACCGACTCCTACGCCCAGCCCTACCGAAGCACCGACCGCTACGCCTACGTTGCCGGAGGATGCTCCGATTGTGTTTAATCCGACCGCTACGCCGTCCCCGCAGACGCAGGATATGCTTGAGAAGAGCGACGGCTTGGGCCCGATGATGTATATTTTGATTCTGTTCATCGTGGTAATCGTATTTGTAGTGATCTACACGATTGTTACGAAGGTGCAGGAGGAGCGCCTGGAGAAGGAGATGGAGCGTTACAGCAACCGCGGTAGCTTCCAGAAGCTCGATGGCGAGAGCGACGAGGATTTCCTCGCGGCTAAGAAGGATTATTTTGATTCTCTGAATCTCGGCGACGGCGATAGACGTGCAGACGCTAAGGACGATGAGATTGAGTTGGATTTGAACGGCATTTTCGATGAGACTTCCGTATATGTGACGGAAGAGGACATCGATACGAAGGCTTCCGGCGTTACCGCAGAGGAGCTTGAGGATGAGGCCGAGGAAGCCTTGGAGGAAGTATCCGAGGAGCTTTCCGAGGAGCTTGCTCAGCTCGGTGATTGGGACGTTGAGACATCTGTATTCGGCGAAGAAGAGGTAGCAGAAGCAGAGCAGACGTATGACCGAATCGGCGAAGAAATCGCTGAGAACATCGGCGACGCGGCTGAGGCAATTCAGGAGGCGGCACCGATTGCGGCAGTCGTTTCGGATGCTTCGGGCTTGCTTGAGAAGCTCAATCAGCTTAAGGAGCAGGATACGCTGTATCACAAGCTGTACGGCGAAGGCGAGATTATCGACAACAGCGATTCTGAGGTAATTCAGGTTCGTTTCGGTAGAGATTTGCGCTTCCTCAAGAAAGAAAAGCTGGCAAAGAAGGAATTGGTGGAGCTGGACTAATCCGCTTAACCAGATGAGGTTTATCGATGAAACAAGTATTTTTAAAGGACCTGAGAGGCATTCTTGCCTCTCGGGTTATGATTGTAGCGTCCTTTGTGATCTTGGAGATCTTCGTGATGATCGGAGCATTTTCAAACAACGTGGGACTGACCTCGACGGCACTTTACGTGTATATCTTCGCAACGATAGGAATCATTCTTTATCATGTAATGGAGGCGGGGAGCATCTATTTGGGCAACCTGCGTCAGGTACCTTACTTTGATAAGATGAAGAGCGATGGAATTCCCGCGTCAAAGGTGCTTTTGTTTAAGCATTTGCATACATGGATCTCTATGATGCTTTGCGCACTGCTGTATGTAGGCGGTCTTGCATTGAATGTTTGGCTTGTTCTGAAGCGGTTCCCCGGTGAGAAGGAGGGGCTGGAAGGCTTCGGACTTCACGAGATGATTGTCGGTGCGGGAGATGCATTTGTGCCGGCGGTGATCACAACCGTGCTTGAATATGCGATGATTATGCTCGTAATGCTGGCACTCGGTTATTTTGCGGTTACGATGACGTTTGCGTTTTTCGTAAAGCAGAGATTTTCCGGCTTTTTCAGCGTTGTAGTATACATCACGTTCGGCTATTCGATCGTGGCAATCAACAGAGCGTTGGCAGGAGCATTTCAGGGAATTGCGTTGCATTTGATGAGCTCGTTAGTGAATGCGGTATTGGCTGCGATTCTGTTTTTGGTGACGTGTTGGGGCTTGCGTTCGAAGATACTTGCGAAGAGACAGGATGAGATGCTATAAGAAGGCATTGAGTGGTTTACAAACGAAAAAAGAAAGAACTTTGGAGGCTAACTGATATGGCAAATGTGAATCCATTTTATTGTGTACGTCCGAGACGCGACCTTGTACATCGCGTGGCGGCATTGCCCTACGATGTATATAACCGCGCTGAGGCAAAGGCGGTTGCATTGAAGGATCCACTTTCGTTTTTGAACATTGACAGACCGGAGAGCAATATGCCGGATGAGACCGACATTTACGATCCGGCAGTATATGCAAAGGCAAAGGAGCTTCTCGAGGCCCGTATTGCCGACGGTACGTATGTGACCGATGAGGAGCGTTGTTACTATCTGTACGAGCTCATCATGGACGGACGTTCTCAGATGGGAATCGTAGCGTGCGCATCGATTGACGACTACGTGAACGGCGTGATCAAGAAGCATGAGAATACAAGAGAAGATAAGGAACAGGATCGTATTCGTCACGTAGACACCTGTGGCGCACAGACGGGACCGATCTTCCTTGCGTATCGTTCCAACGAATCGATTTCGGCTGTGATGGCCGCTTATCGCGCAACCGAGCCGCTGTATGCATTTGTAGCGGACGACGGTATTGCACATAACGTATGGAGAATTGCAGATGCCGAGGACGTTGAGACGATCCGCGAGGCATTTGCCAATACGCAGGACATTTACATTGCGGACGGACATCACCGTGCCGCTTCCGCGGTTAAGGTTGGATTGAAGCGTAGAGCCGAGGCCGGAGAGTACGACGGAACGGAAGAGTTCAATTTCTTCTTGTCGGTTCTCTTCCCGGAGGATCAGCTGATGATTTTGCCTTATAACCGTGTTGTAAAGGACTTAAACGGCGCCGATAAGGCAGGTTTCCTTGCGAAGGTTGCCGAGCATTTTGAAATCGTAGAGGTTGGCACACAGGCGTATGCACCGACCGAGAAGGGAACGTTCGGAATGTTCCTTGAGGATCAGTGGTATTGCCTTAAGGCGAATCGGGAGCTGCTTACGATTACAGACCCGGTAAAGTCTCTCGATGTTGCGATTTTGCAGGATTATCTGTTGAATCCGATCCTCGGAATCGGTGATCCGCGTACGGATAAGAGAATCGATTTCATCGGTGGTATCCGTGGACTCGGTGAGCTTGAGAGACGAGTACATACCGACATGACAGTGGCATTTTCCATGTACCCGACGCAGATCAGTGAGTTGTTTGCGGTATCGGACGCAGGACTTTTGATGCCTCCGAAGTCGACCTGGTTTGAGCCGAAGCTGCGAAGCGGAATATTCATTCATCGCATCGGCGAATAGAGATACAGACATGCAAGCTTCTGTGCGCTTATGCATACCATAAAAGCAACAGAAGCTTGGAGTGTTTTATGGCAAAGGTGATTCTGGATCCCGGTCACGGTGGCAGTGACTCGGGAGCGGTGTTTAACGGACGATTGGAAAAGGACGATAATCTGCGAATTGCGTTGGCGGTCGGCGAGATTTTGGCGCAGAACGGAATCGATGTAGAGTATACAAGAGTGACGGACGTATACGATACTCCGGTAGAGAAGGCGCGCATCGCGAATGCCTCCGGAGCGGATTACTTAGTGTCCTTCCATCGAAATTCCAGCCCGACGCCGAATCAGTACAGTGGCGTTGAGACGCTGGTTTACGATAACAGCGGAATCAAGGTAGAGCTTGCACAGAACATCAATCGTCAGCTTGAGCAAGCGGGATATCGCGACCTTGGAATCAGCGAGAGACCGAATCTGGCCGTGCTTCGAAGATCCGCGATGCCGGCGGTTCTGGTTGAGGTTGGATTCATCAACAATGCGCAGGACAATGCCACATTTGACGCGAATTTTGATCGGATTGCCATGGCAATTGCGGAAGGCATCTATCAGACGATTACCGGTGCTTCCATATCGGGTGGCGGCTTTGACGGAACGGTGGACGGGGATAGAAGCTACTCAGTTCAGGTCGGCTTGTACCGTGAGTATTCCAATGCATCGGCGCAGGCATACGGTCTTAGAAGCCTCGGTTTTCCGGTGCAGGTAGTGAGCAACGGACCGTTTTATGCGGTTTTGGTCGGACCCGAAGCATCGCTGGATGCAGGGGCAGAGTTGGAGCAAGAGCTCGGTCGTCTCGGCTACGACACGCTTTTGGTCACACAGTAGAAGATAGAGAGTAAGGAACAGAAAGCATATGAGCATTTTACAGGTAGAGCATTTATCGCATGGCTTTGGTGACCGTGCAATATTCCATGACGTATCGTTTCGTTTGCTTAAAGGTGAGCACATCGGCCTGATCGGCGCAAACGGTGAGGGCAAGAGTACCTTTATGAACATCGTGACCGGCAAGCTGATGCCGGACGAGGGCGACGTTACGTGGAGTAAAAATGTACGTGTCGGTTACTTGGACCAGCACGCTGTGCTGAAGCAGGGAATGACGATTCGCGACGTGCTGCAGGGAGCCTTCTCATGGCTGTTTGAGCAAGAGGAGCGAATGAACGAGCTATGTATGCAGATGGGCGACGCAGACGAGGCCACCATGGATGCAATGATGGAGGAGCTGGGCGTAATCCAGGATATGCTGGAGATGCACGATTTCTACAACATTGACTCCAAGGTGGAGGAGATAGCAAGAGCATTTTCCCTGGATGAGCTGGGACTCGACAAAGACGTAACGGAGCTTTCCGGTGGACAGCGTACGAAGGTGTTGCTTGCAAAGCTGTTGCTCGAGAAGCCGGACATTTTGCTGCTCGATGAGCCTACGAATTATTTGGACGAGCAGCACATAGAGTGGTTGAAAAGATATCTCAATGATTATGAAAATGCATTTGTGCTCATATCGCACGATGTGCCGTTCTTGAACAGTGTCGTGAATCTGATTTATCACATGGAAAATCAGGAGCTGAATCGCTACGTCGGCGATTACGACAAGTTCCTTCAGGTGTACAACATGCGCAAGGAGCAGAAGGAAGCGGCGTACAATCGTCAGCAGCAGGAGATTCGCGAGCTGAAGGACTTTGTGGCACGAAATAAGGCGCGTGTAGCGACGAGAAATATGGCGATGTCCAGACAGAAGAAGCTGGACAAGATGGAGGTTATCGAGCTGGCAAAGGATCGTCCGAAGCCGGAGTTTCACTTTAAGGAGGCCAGAGTGCCTTCCAGAGTGGTTGTGGAGACAAAGGAGCTGGTAATCGGTTACGACTCGCCGTTGTCTCGACCGCTGAATCTGCACGTAGAGCGTGGACAGAAGATTGTTCTCAAGGGTGCCAACGGTATCGGAAAGACGACCTTGCTGAAGAGCCTGCTCGGACTTATTCCGACCATTCAGGGTGAAGTTGCAAGAGGCGATTACTTGGAAATCGGCTACTTTGAGCAGGAGATGAGCGGAGACGGTACGCGTACGTGTATCGAAGAACTGTGGGAGGAATATCCGGGCTTTACGCAGTACGAGGTAAGACAGGCTTTGGCCAAATGCGGCTTGACGACGAAGCACATCGAAAGCCAGGTACGAGTGCTCAGCGGTGGTGAGCAGGCGAAGGTGCGCTTGTGTAAGCTGTTGAATCGCGAAAGCAATCTGTTGGTACTGGACGAGCCGACGAACCATTTGGATGTCGATGCGAAGGATTCGCTTCGTAAGGCGCTGGAGGAGTACCGCGGTACGATTTTGATGGTATGTCATGAGCCGGAATTTTATGAGGGCTTGGCTACTGAGGTGTGGGACTGCAGTAGCTGGACGACGTTGGCCGTGTAGTGGTCGGCGTGTTGGCGTGAGAGCGTCAGCGAGTTGCTTGTTAATGATTTGGACGTTGATGGGATGAATATCGGCGTGGGGTGCCGAGGGTTTACAGAGGAAAAGGGACAGGTGTTACAGTATGAAACGATGGGGATTATGGCTTGGAATGGCACTGCTTTGTGTCTCCTTGCTTGGCGCATTTGTGCATTTGCAGGATGTGCAGGCTGAGGAGTCTAAGGTTGTGCGCGTAGGTGTTTACGATTTGGCCGGCTTTCAAGAGCGTCAGCCGGATGGTAGCTATAGGGGCTACAATATGGATTGCCTTCAGGTTATCTCGATGGATACGGGATGGCAATACGAATATGTCAATGTCGGAAGTCTTGAGCAGGGCATTGCTATGCTCGAGGAGAAAAAGATTGACTTGATCGGTCCGTGCATGAAGATTTACGATTACGTGGATCGCTTTGCATTTAGTCAATATGCCGTAGGTCAGGAGTACACTGTTCTTATGACGGATGCGGACAACGACGAATTGTACTACGAGGATTATGAGCATTTTAACGGTATTAAGGTCGCTGTAATCGACGGATATCCGATGACGGAGGATTTCAGCCGCTACATGCTGGAGAACGGCTTTTATGCGCAGCCGGTGTACTATAACAGCGTATGGGAAGCGGTAAGTGCATTGGAAGTCGGTGATGTGGATGCTACCATCTGCACGGAGATGTTTGCGGGTGAGAATCATAAGATTATCGGGCGTTTTCAGCCGGCGGAGTATTTCTATATGACGTGGAAGGGCAACGATTCGTTGATCGGTAAGCTCAATCACGCTATGAGAAGCATCGAATACAACTATCCGCATTTGTTGGATGACTTGCATGAGCAGTATTTTGGTCAGACGATGTCGCAGCACTATACACGCGAAGAGGAAGCGCTGATTTCCTCCTTGGGAGTTTTGCGTGTGGGCTATGTACCGGGACGAATTCCGCTTTCGTATACCAATAAAGAGGGAGAGCTTGCGGGCATCTCGAGAGCGGTGTTCGACAAGGTGCAAGAGGTCAGTGGGCTGCAGTTTGAATACGTGGAATTGCCGTACGAATCGGTAACGCTGGATTATCTGTACGAGAACAACATCGATATGGTAACCGGTGTTGAGTACAACGGGACAAATGCCAGCGCGCAGGGAATGCTTTTGTCCACAAGTTATATCGACGGTATGAAGGTTATGGTCGGACGCTCGGATTTGGTATTCGACACGTCCTCTTCGCTCCGCATTGCCGTGGCGACGGGATCAATGACGCTTCGGCAGAGCATTAAGGCAGCATATCCGAACTTCTATATCGTGAACTATAAGACCGTGGAGGAATGCTTCCGTGCGCTTAGAAAAGGCGAAGTGGATCTTTTGCTGCAAAATCAGTATGTGGTAGAGTATCATCTTTCTAACCCGCAAAATGATGAGATGAGAATCATTCCGCTCGAAGGCTTGGATGACGCACTCAGCTTTGCGGCGATATATTCGACCGATGGTGAACGAGGACGTAATCATCAGGAGAGCGCAACGATTATCGACATTATCAATAAGGCGCTTTCTCAGTTATCCGGAGACCAGTTGAGCCGTCTGATTGTACGTGCGGGTACTGCGGAGCAATATCGGTATACGATCAAAGACTTTTTGTACCGTCACCGCCTATTGGTGTCGATTCTGATAGTAATTCTTGCCGGTGTATTCGGCATTTTGATCTACATAATCAACGTAAAACTGAAGGCGCGCGAAAAGGACCAAAGAACCGAGGAAAAGATTCGTCTGCAGCAACGACGTTACAAGCTGTTGCTCGATAATATGGACGATTTGATTTACGAGATCAGTGTGAGCGGCGAGTCCAGCTTTAGCTCGGAACGCATTCGTGAAAAGTTCGGTTGGGATATTCCGAAGCACGTAGAGGATATTTCGTGCCACAGCTTGGTCGAGATATTGCATGTTCATCCGGAGGACGAACCACAGTTCAGGCAGGCGGTGGACCGTATGGTCGAGAACGACGAATCGGAAGAATTGTTGATTCGACTGCTGACGTCAAATGGACTGTTTTTGTGGTGTCAGCTCCTAATGCATCCGCTGAAGAGCAAGGGGAAAATCGTTTCGATTCTCGGTAAGATAGAGGATGTCGACAGCGAGACGCGTCTGCACGAGGATTTGACCATTCAGTCGAGAACCGACCGTCTGACGGGCTTGTTGCTGAAGCAGGTGTTCGAGCAAGAGGTATCTGAGTATCTGAAGAACAATAGTGCCAAGGATACGTGCTTTATCTTTGTGGATATGGACCATTTCAAGGACGTCAACGACAAGCTGGGTCATAGTATGGGCGACCGCGCAATCATCGAATGCGCAAGGAAGCTGCAGCTGGTGTTTGCTAACTGCGATATGATATCGCGCTTCGGTGGTGATGAGTACTGTATCTTTGTGTCGGGAATTCCGAAAGACACACTGCTCAATAAGATTGCATGGTGTCAGAGTAAGCTGATGGGTGTGTATACGGACGGCAATGCACAGGTTTCCATTACTGCGAGTATCGGCGGAGCATTTTGCACGAAGGATACAATCGACTATAAGACGCTGTTTTTAACGGCAGATGAGGCGATGTACGAGGTCAAAGAACGCGGCAGAAACGGCTTTGTGATAAAAGATATTTAAAAAATTGAAATTGCCTATTGATTTTGTCGCGTTAAAGTGTTAAATTATCTGTGGATTAGAACGAACGAAATGAGGAAATGGTAGATGCCTATTACAGATATTTTGGTACAGAACGCTACGCTCTACGGCGACGAGGTGTGTCTTGTTGAGATTAACCCGGCAGAGCAGAAGAGTCGTACGTGGCGTGAGTACGAGTTGATAGAGAGCGATCATTCGGACCGCTATCGCCGTGAGATGACATGGGCTGAGTTTGATCGTAGAGCCAATCGCTTTGCGAATTTGTTGCTTAGCCGTGGTATTAAGAAGGGCGATAAGGTTGCCATCCTGCTCATGAATTGTCTTGAGTGGTTGCCGGTTTACTTCGGTGTACTGAAGACCGGCGCGTTGGCTGTTCCGATGAATTATCGTTATACTTCGGCTGAGATTAAGTATTGTCTCGATCTTGCGGATTGCAACACCTTGGTGTTCGGACCCGAATTCACGGGACGTGTTGAGGACATTGTAGAGCGAATTCCGAAGGTAAAGACGCTGTTCTACGTCGGAGAGGATTGTCCCTCCTTTGCAGACAGCTACGAGAAGTATACGAGATATTGTACGGCAAAGGCACCGGAAATTGCGTTGACGGATGAGGACGAGGCAGCAATCTATTTCTCCTCCGGCACGACGGGCTTCCCGAAAGCAATCTTGCACGCACATAAGGCGCTGATGTCTTCTTGTATTACGGAGCAGAATCATCATCAGCAGACGCACGACGATGTATTCCTTTGCATTCCGCCGTTGTATCATACCGGTGCGAAGATGCATTGGTTCGGCAGCTTTTTGGTTGGCGGCAAGGCGATTCTTCTTCGTGGCGTAAAGCCGGAGTGGATTCTCGAGACGGTATCGAGAGAGAAGGCTACTATCGTATGGCTGTTGGTACCGTGGGTACAGGACATCTTGGACACGGTAGACCGCGGAGAGTTGAAGCTTGAAAATTATGAGCTTTCCC
This sequence comes from Lachnospiraceae bacterium, assembly GCA_045597165.1. Taxonomy (GTDB): domain Bacteria; phylum Bacillota; class Clostridia; order Lachnospirales; family Lachnospiraceae; genus ISDg. Next base: position 17,678 of record JAZODS010000002.1, read on the forward strand.
AGTGGAGACTGATGCACGTTGGTGCACAGCCGGTTCCGCCCAGTCTGATTCGCAGATGGAAGGAGCGTTTCCCGAAGCACGATTACGATACAAACTACGGTCTTAGTGAGTCCATCGGACCGGGCTGTGTTCACCTCGGAGTTGAGAACATTCACAAGGTTGGTGCAATCGGTGTTCCGGGTCATCTGTGGGAATGTGACATCGTAGATGAGAATCGCAATTCGGTAGCGAAGGGCGAGGTTGGAGAACTCGCGGTTAAGGGACCCGGCGTAATGCGTTGCTATTACAAGGATCCGGCAGCGACCGAAGCAGTGCTTAGTGACGGTTGGTTGTATACCGGCGATATGGCAAAGCAGGACGAAGACGGTTTTATTTACTTGGTTGACCGTAAGAAGGACGTTATCATTATGGGTGGTGAGAACATCTACCCGGTTCAGATTGAGGATTTCCTCCGTGCACACAGAGCCATTAAGGACGTGGCGGTAATCGGAGTTCCGGATGAGCGTCTCGGTGAGATTACACTGGCGATTATCGAGATCAAGGAAGGCATGACATGCACGAAGGAAGAGATCGATGAGTTCTGTTTGGAGCTTCCTCGTTATAAGCGCCCGAGAAAGGTCATTTTCGCCGATGTACCGAGAAATCCTACCGGTAAGATCGAGAAGCCGAAGCTTCGCGAGATATATTGCGGAGGCAGCTTGGTTGAGGCTCAGATCAAGTAATTATTCGAGCAAGACAGCTTGAACAAAGCTTACATAGAAAAAGAGACACCGTGGACGGCGGTGTTCTCTTATGGGGAAACAATTTAGCGATTTAAAGTGTTATACGGTTTAAAGCGTTATGTGCTTTAAAGCGACAAAAATCCGAAAGAAGCGTTGCGATGCTGCCGAAATGGCAGTGGCGCAGTGGCAAAAATAAAACAGCGACTACGGTCGATGCCGCGTGGCGGCAGGAAAGGAGACATATGCTTGTCACAGTAACAACAATTATGCTGGTGTGCTTTTTCGCACTGATGATCGGTGTGGGTATCTACTGCAGAAAGCACGCAACAAACGTGAACGGATTTGTATTGGGAGGACGTAACGTAGGTCCTTGGCTTACGGCATTTGCGTTCGGTACGTCGTATTTCTCGGCGGTTATCTTCGTAGGCTATGCGGGACAGTTCGGATGGAACTTCGGCTTGGCATCGACGTGGGTCGGCCTTGGCAATGCATTTATCGGCTCGTTGCTTGCTTGGTGCATTCTCGGTAGAAGAACTCGCGTTATGACTCGTCACATTGACAGCCGTACGATGCCGGATTTCTTCGCTAAGCGTTATGAGTCAAATGCACTGAAGGTATCGGCTTCCTTTATCATCTTTATCTTCATGATTCCATATACGGCGTCGTTGTACAACGGACTTTCCAGTCTGTTCGGCATCGTATTCAATATCCCTTACTGGGTTGTTATTGCGGTAATGGCAGTGCTGACCGCAGTGTATGTTATCTTCGGTGGCTACATGGCGACTGCAATCAACGATTTCATTCAGGGCATCATCATGCTCGTCGGCATTGTGTCGGTAGTTGGTGCGGTTCTTATGAATCAGGGCGGCTTCCTGACGGCAGTATCCAAGCTCTCGGAGGAGACGGTTACGATGGCAAATGGTCAGCCTTTGGCAGGCGGCTACGCATCCTTCTTCGGTCCGGATCCGCTCGCGTTGTTGTTCGTAGTCATTCTCACCTCGCTCGGCACGTGGGGACTGCCGCAGATGATCGGTAAGTTCTACTCGATTAAAAGTGAGGACGCTATCCAGAAGGGTACGATTATCTCTACGTTCTTTGCCCTTGTGGTGGCAGGCGGTTGCTACTTCCTCGGTGGCTTCGGTCGTCTGTTCTCCGATTCCGCAGCGCTTCAGTACAAGGAAGACGGAACGCTTTTGTTCGATAGCATCATTCCGGCTATGCTGAGTGAGTTGCCGGATTTGATCATTGCGGTCGTTATCGTATTGGTGCTTGCGGCGTCCATGTCCACGCTGTCTTCGTTGGTTCTTTGCTCGAGCTCCACGCTGACACTCGACGTTATCGTGCCGGCCAGCAAGAAGGAGCTGGATGACAAGAAGCAGGTGCTCATTATGAGAGTATTCATCGTATTTTTCGTTATCATTTCCGCTGTACTTGCGGTAGTGAAGGATAAGTTCAACATTACGTTCATCGCGCAAATGATGGGAGTATCGTGGGGCGCTATGGCAGGCGCATTCCTGGCGCCGTTCATGTACGGCTTGTACTGGAAGAAGGCTACGAAAGCTTCGGTTGCATGTTGTCACGCATTCGCAATCATTGTTACGGTAGTTCAGTTGCTTTGCTCCTTCGGTGTAATTACCTTCACCGATAAGATCTTCGGCTATCTGTTCGCATCGTCCATTCGTTCCGGCGTGCTCTCGATGGTAGGCGGCTTGATTCTTGTTCCGATTGTAAGCTTGTTCACGAAGAAGCAGGATGCTAAGGTAGTTGAGGAAATGTTCAGCTGCTACGACAAGGTAGTTCTTGCACAGGTTAAACAGAAGGAGCATTTGGACGCGTAAGCGGTATAACGTGTGGAAATCACGCGCATAATCGTTGTGATGCACATACAGTACATAAAGAAATCGCTCCGGGCGGTTTCGGATAGGAGAGCGGAAGATGAAAGATTGTTCGCAAGAGGCGGTTTCGCTGTTTGAACAGGGATATAATTGTGCGCAGGCGGTATTTGCGGCATATGCGGAGGAACTGGGTATCTCAAAGGAGCTCGCACTTCGCCTGTCCTGCTCATTTGGCGGCGGCATGGGACGGATGCGCGAGGTGTGCGGTGCTTGTAGCGGTATGTTCCTTGCGGCAGGTATGAAGAACGGCACGACGGAAGGCAAGGACCAAGCCGGCAAGCAGGAGAATTATGAACTTGTGCAGCATTTGGCCGAGTGCTTCCGCAAGGAGAACGGCAGTATTATCTGCCGCGAGCTTTTGGCCGGAGTTTCTACGGCAAATGCGGGAACGGCCAAGCCGGAGGAACGCACGGAGGCGTACTACAAAAAGCGCCCCTGCAAAGAGCTCGTGCGTATGGCGGCGCAGATTGTGGCAAATGAGCTGTAGAACGGGATATCCCGCTGAGCAGCTTAATCCTAAGTTAGATAGTAAAAGGTTCGGAGCCGAAACGGTTCCGAACCTTTTTTAATGCTTTCATAATCGTGCTTGCATGATCGGTGCATTTATTCGAAGCGGAAATACTTGAAATCAAACTTGCTTCCCGGCAGGAAGATGAAGTTGACCTTCTGCATGCCGTACATCGGTGTCAGCGGGAAGGTGAGCTCCTGCACGTCATCGGAGCCCGGGAATTCTACAATCTGATTCACGTCGCCGGCTTCACCGGAGAAGCGGATGTGAATCGTATTGGTAGGAATGTGAGAGCGACCGCAAAGGACAATCTGAGAGCAGCCGCGCTCGCCGAAGTCCATGTTGCGGAACTCGATGTCTACGTTGTTGCCGATGTCGTTGATGGCAGTCTCGGTGACGGTGTAGGAGTCGCCGTTGATCATGTTGTTCTCCGTGGCAAGCAACGTGCCGAAGGCTTTTTCGAAGCGTGTAAACACAAAGCCGTTGATGGACAATCTGGTGTGCAGCTGAATGCTGATGGTCTTCAGTCCGCTTAAGCGCTTGGAAAGCTTGAAGGTGTTGGACTGATAGTGATTGTACCAGCTGGACGATTCGTAATTGCCGGAGAAGAGAAGCGTACCGTCCTCGGGGGAGCCCTCCCATACCTCTATCGGAAGGCATGTGTCGAAGGAGAAGATCGGTATCGTAATCTCGTCGGAACCGTACTCGCCGAAATCGACGTTGTCAAAGCGTAGCCAAGTCGTCTCTTGGTTCGTGAACACGCCGCCTTGGAAGCTGAGAATCGGGTTTCGATTGCTACCGGTGTGCTTGCACGCGAATACCATGCTGTACGGATCGATAGTAGCTCTTCCGAGACCGGTATTCTTATATTCGAGCACGGAAAGCACCTCGGGGTGATCCTTGCCGTTGTTCGCAAAGCAGTAAATGTAGTACTCCTCGTCACCGAGTGCGATGATCTTACAGGAGAGACCGTCTGCGGACGGCTCGAGCTTTACTGCGTTGCTGTCCACACCGTCGAGCGTGATGGCGCGGAAGGTGATGTCTTTGTAGGTTGCATTTGCCGGAGAAAGCTGCGCCTTGATATAGGTTTCGCGGCAGTCCGGAGTCAGCTCGCGCGGGCCGTCGGGCATCAGTGTAATCTTGCGAATCGGCACCTCGTCCGTGTACGGAGTCTCGTAATTCGGAGTCATCGTGCACACGTGCGGGTCGCTCACGGCGGGAAGCGCATGCAGTGTAAGGTGTGCGTCCTCGAGACCGACAGAGGACACGGTTACGTGAATGTCTCCGGGTTCCTTCGTGGCTGCGAGGATGGCGAGCAGCTTGCCGCTAAAGAGCTTGCGGCTTGTGCCCTTGTACTGGTCGTAATCGGTGCTGTCGCCGTTGTCGAGCCCGACTAAGATGGCTGCGCCCTCGACGGAAACCTTCATACGGTTACGAGCATTTGCAACAAAATGCCTATCCTTGTCCTCCGTGCTGATTGTGAGGAAGATCAGGTCATTGCCGTCCGCGGAAAGTGCGCGTTTGTTTGCTTCTAAGCGAATCGACGCGGGATCGCCGAAGGAGCTTTGCTCGTCGGTAGCGATGATGTTGCCGTCTTCGTCGTAAGCAACGGCGCGCAAGGTGCCTTCCTCATAGGGAAGCTGCCAAGCCCCGTTCAGTGCGGTGCCATGCGCATGGTCGATGTCGTACGTGCCCATGGAAACGTCGTTGAAGAACAGCTCCACACGCGGCGCATTGGAGTACACGTGCACATCAATCAGCTGTCCGGGGTTGAAGTCCCAATAGGGCAGGAGATGCACCATGGGAGCCATTTTATAATCGGTCCATTCGGCTTGGTAGATGTAGTAGGAATCCTTCTCAAAGCCGGCGGTATCCACCTGGCCGAAGTAGGAGTTCTTCGTAAAATACGGCGTAGGCTCGCCGATGTAATCCCAGCCCGTCCAAATGTACTGGCCGAAGCAGAACTCGGCGTCGCGGTCCATCGTAATAACGGCCTTTGTGTTCTTTGCGCCCCAGTTCGTCGAACAGTTATCGAGAGAGGAACACTGCAAATCCTCGAAGGTCAGCAAACGGTTGCTCGCCGGAAAATGATAGATGCCGCGGCTCTGTACCGTAGAGGACGTCTCGCTGCCGTAGATGCACCAGTGCGGGAAGCGCTCATGGTGCTCGTTGTACAAATGCTCAGCATAATTGTAGCCCGAAAGCTCCAGCTCGTCGGAACAGCGCTGTGCGCCTTCCCACGCGATGTAATTCGAGCCGATGGTTGTATATGCCGTGTGGCGGTAGTCGTGAACGCGAACCTCATCGCGCAGCATCTTCGTAATGGCGAGTCCGGCTTCGGTGTGCGTGTCGTGGATCTCGTTGCCGATGCTCCACATAATCACGGAAGGGTGATTGCGGTCACGGCGAATCCAGCTCGTCACGTCCTTTTGCCAAAACTCATTGAAAAATGCGGCATAGTCGTAGTCGGTCTTGTGGCTTACCCACATGTCAAAGGCTTCCGAGTTGATGAGCATGCCCATCTCATCCGCCAGCTCCATGAGCTCGACCGACGGCATATTGTGCGAGGTACGAATCGAATGAATGCCCATGCGCTGCAGGGATTCGAACTGTCTGCGGATAGCGTGCTTATTTACGGCCGCACCGAGTGCACCGAGGTCGTGGTGCATACAGGCACCGTGAATCTTTACGTGGCGTTCGTTCAAGAAAAAGCCGTTGTTCGGATCGAAGCAAATGGTTCGAAAACCGACACGCTCGGTGTGAGAATCGACGACGTCACCGTCTACAAGCAGTTCGGTCGTCAGCGTATACAAATACGGGTCCTCGATGTCCCAGCGGTGCACGCCGGCCACAAATGCTGTCTGTACCGTTCTCGAGATGTCATCCGAAAGGCAGACGTCGTCCAGTAGCTGCATAGCAAGAGCGCCGGTCACATCGTACAAGGAGTGACGAATCGTAGCGTCTACCGTAACTCCGAGCAAATCGCTTCGGTATACGGCCTCTGCATCAATCGTAATGCGGAAATCGTCGTTGTCGACATGCTCCGTCGTAAAATACGTGCCTCCGGTCACCAGATACGCGTCTTCCTTCTCCACGAGCCACACATTTCGATAAATGCCGGCGCCGGAATACCAGCGGGTGTTCGGGCTTTCGTAGCGACAGGTGACGAGTAGCTCATTTTCCCCCGGCTGCAGGTACGGGGTAATCTCAAACTCAAAGGTAGAGTAGCCGTAGGGCCAGAAGAATACCTCCTCGCCGTTCAGATAGTAGCGAGAGTTCATATATACGCCTTCGAAATTCAAAAAGTAGTGCTTGTCGAGATCCGAAATGACGAAGGTCTTTCTGTAGCAGCCGATGCTGTTCTCATACAAGTCCTGCGTCTGCAAAATCATCCAATCGTGCGGCAGGCTGACCGGGGCAAATGCCTGCTTTTGATGTTCGGAAAAAGCATCCGTCGAAGCCGCGCTTAAAAGCTCCTCCGCGGTGGCGTCCGTTTGGAATTTGCCGAAATACCAGTTGTCCGTAAATAGTGTCTTCATGTTCCCTCCTTAGCGAATTGCTTTGGTGAAAATGCTGTAATCGATACTATTATCATAGCATGAAGACAGTGCGAATACAAACGAAACTGCGGGCGATTTCTTGCGCAAATTTGTAGTTGACAAACTATTTTACTGTGATATAATCAAAACAAATCAAAACCAAAAAAGCTATGATAGAGAAGAGTACACACTGCTTTTTTCGCCAGAGAAGGACGCCGGCACCGAGGTGCTGAGCTGAGAGCGTCCCCGAAAGGACTATGTGGAAGACCACCTCTTAGCGGCCCTAATCCGGCACGGTGACTCCGTTATCGTCAGAATGAAGTGGGTTCTCGAACTTTGAGAGCCAAATAGGGTGGAACCGCGAGATTATTCGTCCCTGTTGATACGTTGGTATCAGCAGGGATTTTTTCATTGTGCTCCGCACAACGAAAAAACGCGATGCACACTCGCGCGCAAGGAAGATGTCGCTGCCGCGACCGCGCTCGGCGCAAGGCGGACTCGCAGGCGAGTCCGATGAGAGCTCCGCACATCTCATGTTGATGCCAAATCCGAATATGTTAACCGCGCACTGCGCAGAAAGGAAGTAGTTATGAAGATTACGTTGAAAGACGGCTCCTTTAAGGAGTACGAAAGCGCGATGTCTGTCATTGATATCGCAAAGGACATCAGCGAAGGCTTGGCACGTATGGCATGTGCAGCTGAGCTGAATGGTGAGGTTGTAGACCTGCGTACCGTAGTAGATGCAGATTGTGAGCTGAACATTTTGACCTTCAACGATGAGGCAGGAAAGGCAGCATACCGTCATACCGCATCTCACGTGTTGGCTGAGGCTGTGAAGCGTCTCTATCCGGAAGCAAAATGCGCAATCGGACCGTCTATCGAGAACGGTTTTTACTACGATTTCGATATGCCTTCTTTGGACCGCGAGGCTCTTGATGCAATCGAGGCTGAGATGAAGAAGATTATCAAGGAGGGCAAGGAGCTTTCCCGTTTTACGCTCCCCAGAGCGGAAGCCATCGCATTTATGCAGGAGAAGGGCGAGCCCTACAAGGTAGAGCTGATTGAGGACCTTCCGGAGGATGCGGAGATTTCCTTCTACGATCAGGGTGGCTTTGTGGACCTGTGTGCGGGACCGCATTTGATGAGCACGAAGAGCCTTAAGGCAATTAAGCTGATTTCTTCTTCCGGTGCATACTGGAGAGGTAGCGAGAAGAACAAGATGCTGACGCGTGTATACGGAACGGCATTTTCGAAAAATGCCGACCTGGAGGCGTACCTTGTACACCTTGAGGATATTAAGAAGCGCGATCACAACAAGCTCGGTAGAGAGATGGAGCTCTTTACGACGGTAGATGTCATCGGTCAGGGTCTCCCGCTGTTGATGCCGAAGGGCGCGAAGATCATTCAGATTATGCAGCGTTGGATTGAGGACCTCGAGGACAACGAGTGGGGCTACGTTCGTACGAAGACGCCGCTTATGGCTAAGAGCGACCTTTATAAGATTTCCGGTCACTGGGATCATTATAAGGACGGCATGTTCGTAATGGGCGACGAGGATAAGGACAAGGAAGTATTTGCTCTGCGTCCGATGACGTGTCCGTTCCAGTACTATGTATATAAGAACAGCCAGAAGTCCTATCGTGATCTTCCGATTCGCTACGGTGAGACGTCTACGCTGTTCCGTAACGAGGAATCCGGCGAGATGCATGGTTTGACGAGAGTACGTCAGTTTACGATTTCCGAGGGTCACTTGGTTGTACGTCCCGACCAGATGGTAGAAGAGTTCAAGAAGTGTCTTGCTCTTGCAAGCTACTGCTTGAGAACGCTCGGTGTTGAGGAGGATGTAACGTATCGTCTGTCCCGTTGGGATCCGGAAAATCCGGACAAGTACGAAGGCTCTCCCGAGGTTTGGGAAGAGACCGAGCAGCACATCCGTGACGTTTTGAATGAACTGGAGATTCCGTTCGTAGAGGGTGTTGGCGAAGCAGCATTTTACGGACCGAAGGTAGATATTCAGGCGAAGAACGTATACGGCAAGGAAGATACGATGATCACGATTCAGTGGGATGCATTGCTTGCTGAGCAGTTCGATATGTACTATGTGGACCAGAACGGCGACAAGGTTCGTCCGTATATCATCCACAGAACGAGCATGGGCTGCTACGAGAGAACGCTTGCATGGCTCATTGAGAAGTATGCCGGCATGTTCCCGACGTGGCTGTGTCCCGAGCAGGTAAAGGTACTCCCGATTTCCGAGAAGTACAACGACTACGCTAACAAGGTAAATGCAGAGCTTCGTAAGCGCGGCATTCGTTCCTCCGTAGACGAGCGTGCTGAGAAGATCGGCTACAAGATTCGTGAGACGCGCCTTCAGAGAATTCCTTATATGCTCGTTGTGGGTCAGAAGGAAGAGGAAGAAGGAGTGGTATCCGTAAGAAGCCGTTTCCTCGGAGACGAAGGCCAGAAGCCGCTTGCAGACTTCATTGCCGCAATTCGTGAGGAAATCGACACGAAGGAAATTAAGAAGATTCAGGTAGAGCAACAGTAAACCGCATATGATTGCACTAAAATGCCCCGGATTCCGATGTGGAGTCCGGGGCGTATTTTTCTATCTTTCTAGATCAAATTCTTTTTTTATTAAAGCAAAGCGCTTCGCCTCACGAGGTTTTATCTCGAACAAAGGATTATACAGAACATGTTGCATCACATCTGCATCTTTTAATACTTCATCTAATGAATCATGAACCAGCGATTTGTCGCTATGATTATATATGGCCGTACAAATCAGAAGTTTCTCCTCTTCACTAAATAGATTCAGGGAATCCAAGATACGGCGTGCTATTTCTGCACCTTTATAGGCATGGTTTTGCGCATCCGCATTTCCATTTGTGCAAAGATAAACATCATGCAGCATTCCCGCAATAACGGCTAGTTCAACATCAACATTCCGCTTTATAGCTAATAGGGCACATGCTTGCGACACACCGTATATGTGCAAATAAGCACATCGTCTTTCTTCGACATCTGACATGTTTAACAAGATTTCATCAACTTTTTTTCTTACCTCTTCGATTCTATTCATACCAATCCCCTTCGGCGTTCCATTAGATAACTTCAAGTTTCTCTAAGCGATTATACCATATAATTCGGATTGATTCCACCGTGACAATGACCATTGACGTCTTTCTGTGGAAGTCCGTCTTTCTGCCGGATTACCGGACCGAGCAACGCATTTTGCAACCCACTTCGGAAATTGCAAAAGAAAAGGATAGTACCGCCATGGCACTATCCTTGACAAATCATCCTGTTGTAAGCTCCTTCAGTCTTGCAAACGCAGCCTTCTTTCGTTCCTCGGAAGCGTAAATGCCTTTCTCTGCGTAGAGCAGTGCATCCTTTGCAAGAGAAAGTCGCTCGGAAGCGTATACGTCTTCTTCCTTGCTGCGTTCCAAGCAGCACATCGTATAGATGGCACATGCCTCGTCAAATGCATCCGCATCGGTTACCGGCAGAAGAGGGCGAACCGCCTCGATGGCCGTCTTGTAATCTCCGCGCTGATAAGCGAGCTTAGCCTTGACAATCGGAGCAAAGGAACCGGCATCGTCCTCCGCGCGGTCAACCTGTGCCTCCGGGGTAAGCATCTTAATGGAAATGTCGAGCTTTTTCGATAGATACTCCAACGTCTTGATTGAAGGAATCGCCGTTCCGCTTTCAATCTGACTCAGCATGTTGCGTGTAATGAAATTACCGACAACCTCGCTCTGGGTCATCTTCTTGGATAAGCGGGCTTCTTTGATTAATCGCCCGAGTTCGGTTCTGTCCATCACGTCATCCTTTCCGGTCCAGTGTATATTACAGAGGTTGTCCCAAATGGAGGTGAATTAACCATTCCTTGACTTCTGTAAATACTATTTACAACAAGTATACTAGCAAATGCGGCGCAAAAAAGCAAGTGCGTGGCGGCCAAAAAATAATTATAAAATTATAAAGTTTCTTATTGACAAGCAATACGACAGCAATTATAATAATGTAAATAGCATTTACATACTTGCTTTAGCACAGCAGAGAAAGGAATGAGGTATTGTTATGGGAGAATGGTGGGCTGCTTTGACGGCACTGGAAAAGGCACTTTATATTGTGGCGATTCCGTCTACGTTGATCTTTATCTTGCAGGCAATCTTATTGCTGATAGGTATTGGAGAGGGCGGCAGCGGAATTGACGATTTGGACTTTGATGTGGACGCGGACATCCCCGATTCGTTGGACGACGGAAGCAATCCGCTGGACTTTGATACGTTCCGTCTGTTCTCTGTACAGAGTGTGACTGCGTTGCTTTGCGTGTTCGGTTGGACGGCTGTTGCGATGTTGCATCACGACTGCTCGGTTCCTGTGACGATGCTGGTTGCAATCGTGGCCGGTATTGTGATGATGCTGCTCGTATCGTGGCTCATTTACGTTATGAAGGGACTTGCACAGAACGGCACGATGGAGCTTACCTCAGCACTCGGCGCGTCCGGTACGGTATACATCCGCATTCCCGCAAAGGGCCAGGGCGTAGGCAAGGTGAATGTAATGCTCCAGGGTCAGCTTCAGGAGCTGGATGCTGTTACGGATGAGGAGGAAGCGATTCCGACCAATTCCGGAGTACGTGTAGTGGACGTTAGAAACAATCTGTTGGTTGTTGAGTCCGAATAGTGTGGTTTGGTGACATAAGATAATTTGAAACGGAGGTAATCATTATGCCGGATCCTACTTTGATTTTAGTTGGTGTTATTGTATTGATTCTTGTTGTCGTTATTTGCGGTGTGCTTTCTCGCTATCGTAAGTGTCCGTCCGATAAGATCCTCGTTATCTACGGTAAGGTCGGAACCGATCGAAACGGAGAGAATCGTTCCGCAAAGTGTATTCACGGTGGTGCAGCATTTATCGTACCGATTTTGCAGTCGTATCAGTATCTTGATTTGACGCCGATTTCGATGAACGTAGACTTGAGAAGCGCACTTTCCAAGCAGAACATTCGTGTTGACGTTCCGTCTCGATTCACCGTTGGTATTTCGACGGAGCCCGGCGTTATGCAGAATGCGGCTGAGCGATTGCTCGGATTGAAGATGCAGGAGATTCAGGAGCTTGCGAAGGATATTATCCTCGGTCAGCTTCGTCTCGTTATCGCTACGATGGACATCGAGGAGATCAACGCAGACCGTGATAAGTTCCTTGTATCGGTAGCGAACAACGTAGAGGCAGAGCTTAAGAAGATCGGTCTTCGTCTCATCAACGTTAACGTAACGGATATTAACGACGAGTCCGGTTATATCGATGCACTCGGTAAGGAAGCAGCAGCTAAGGCAATCAACGACGCGAAGAAGAGCGTTGCCGAGAAGGATAAGGACGGTGAGATCGGTCAGGCAAATGCTCGACGCGATCAGCGTATCGAAGTATCCGCAGCGAATGCTACCGCAATTAAGGGTGAGAATGAGGCACAGATTGCCGTATCGCAGTCAGAGGCTTTGCGTCGTGAGAAGGAAGCAGAGGCACTTCGTATCGCAGTGGCAGCCGAGGCCGTACAGGCAGCAAAGGCACAGGAAGAAGCCTATGTGGCTCAGCAGCAGGCAGAGGAAACTCGTGCACAGCTCGAGCGCGCAACCCAGCATGCGGACATCATCGTAAAGGCTCAGATTGAGAAGGAAAAGGCTGAGATCGCAGCAGAGGCTGAGGCTGAAGTTGTTCGTCGTAAGGCACAAGGTGAGGCAGACGCTATCTACGCTAAGATGGAAGCACAGGCTCGTGGTATTCAGGAGATGCTTATGAAGCAGGCAGAAGGTATGCGCGAGCTCGTAAATGCGGCAGGCGGCGATCCCGATGCGGCAGTGAAGCTTATGCTTGCAGATAAGATGCAAGAGCTTATGCAGATTCAGGTGGATGCAATTAAGGGCATCAAGATTGACAAGGTTACGGTATGGGATTCCATGAACGGAGGCAAGGATGGCGATTCTCCGGTAACGGCAAATTTCCTGTCCGGTATGATGAAGTCGATTCCGCCGATGAACGAGCTGTTCCGTCAGGCCGGTATGGAGCTTCCGAGCTTTCTCGGAAAGCCGGTTGAGGAAGTAGCAGCGGCAGAGCCTGTGGCAGAAGAGCCGGTAGCGGCTGAGTAATGAACGATTCGGGGTGTCCTGAGCATGATATGTACCCGATATTTACGGATACATATCAGCATTGGGCGCCCCTTTTTTGTTGTATAAGTGAGTGATGCGGTGTATAATATGGAAGTGGATTGAGAATGGCTTATGCCTTTGCGAACGGAGTGAGAGTCGGAGCTTCGGAGTGCAGGTATGACTCTCGTTTGGAAATGAGACGATGGAGGGTGAAAGATGAAGAAATGGATGAGATTTTGGGTGTGCATGCTTCTTGTCATGGCACTTTTGATTGGTTGTAGCGACGACATCCCGCAGGAACCGGAGGGCGGAGCAAGCCCGACGGGGACGATATCGCAGGGAGGAACGCCCGGGCCGACGGATCGACCGATGCAGGAGCCGGAGTATCCGGAGGGAGTAGACGAGGAGACGCTTCTTAAGGAGCAGACGGCCTTTGATGAATTCTTGACTCGTATCTTTGTCGAGTTTGCGCAGGATTTTGACAGCGTGTCCTTGCATTTTATTCTGCAGAACCCGGAGAAGTACGGGCTTGAGGTAGAGACCGATCTCGGAGAGACCGAGACGGATGCGGAGGCGTACGCCGAGCAGTGTGAACGTTGGCTCGAGGAGCTGGAGGGCTACGAATATACGTATCTGACGGCTTCGCAGCGTGTCAACTATGACCGCTTAGTATATGAGATGAATCTGGCAATCGACTCGAAGGATTTGAAGCCTTGCTTCAGCACGTTATTGTCCATCAACAACAATGCCATCAGCGGCATTTCCACTTGCATTACGGAGTACCCGCTTTTGGAGGAGAAGGACATCGAGGAATTGTTCAATACGTTGCAGGCGATTCCGGAGTATTTGCAGCTTGTAATCGAGACGGTACAGGAGCAGTGTGCGGAGGGCATCTTGCCGACGCAGTATATGCTGGAGGAATCGATTGAGTACGCAAGACAGCTTACGAGCGTGGAGGACCATCCGTTCGTAGCGGCAATCGAAAGCAATCTGGATGAAGTTGCGGGCATTACGGAGAACGATAAGAAAACCTATGTGGCTCAGGTTTCTACTATTGTAGAAGATGAGCTGATTCCGGCGCTTAAGGAGTACATGAGCTGCTTAGAGGATCTGGAAGACATAGTGGCGGAGCCGCAGGGTATGGCGCATATGGAAGGCGGAAAGGACTACTATGAGTACCTTGTTCAGGGCTACACCGGTTCGGATATGACGATGCCGGAGATGTACGAATATCTGGAGAAGAAGCTCGAGAAGACGCTTGCGAATTACACGGCCATTTTGATGTTCGACCCCGGTGCCATCGACGACTACTTTGAAGCGAGCTATGATTATTCGGCTCAGGAAATGATGCTACAGTTGAAGGAACGAATTGCGGGAGAGTTCCCGGCAATTCGAGATACGAGCTATCAGCTTTCCTTTTTGCCGGAGGCGTTGCAGATTGACGGAGTGCTGGCGTATTTCCTGACGCCGCAGATCGACAATCCGGACCGTAAGGTCGTTCGCGTGAATCCGAGTGCGGCAGAGAGCAGTGTAATGCTGTATTCTACGCTGGCACACGAGGGCTATCCGGGACATTTGTATCAGGATGAGTATTTTACCTCCTTGGAAGGGTATCATCCGATAAATGCTCTGTTTTCCTACCTCGGCTACACCGAAGGCTGGGCGACGATGGTCGGCGACAAAGCGTACGGTTGGTGTCTCGACAGTGAAGCGGTGGCGGAGATGTTCCGATTTGACTACAACTACTCGATGACGCTTGCCGGCTTGGTTGACATCGGTGTCAACTACTATGGCTGGGGCTTGGATGAGGTTCACGAATATTTGGCGTCGCACATGCTCGACGATGAGGCGCTGGCTGAGGAGTTCCTCAACATGGTCGTAGCGGATCCGGGAGTATATCTTCCCTATATGTTCGGCTTCTTCTATTGCTCGGACATCATTGATGCGTTGCAAGACCAGCGTGGATTGACCGAGCGCGAGGCGTATAGAGATTTCCTTACGGTAGGTCCTGCGTCCTTTGATGTGCTTGAAAAGCACCTGGGCATTTCCATGCAATAAGAAAAAATCTGCGTAAAATGCAGTGAAATACGATATCCGAAAGTGCGGGTTTGATGACATGTGCAATGTAGAATGTCATTTGCCCGCACATCGTCGTTATTTGAGCGAAAAATGCGAAAGTCGTTGTTAATATTAACAAAAGTTATTGATTTTGCGATTCTTTTTTGTTAAAATAGCACTATGTAATTTTGATTTCTGTTGAAATGGAGGAACAGGGGTATGCAGACTTATAAGTTTGAGAAGATTCGAAACGTCGTTGTGCTTGGACACGGTGGCGCAGGTAAGACCACATTGGTGGAGGCTATGGCTTACACGACCGGTATTACCAAGCGCATGGGAAGAGTGGAAGAGGGCAACACCATCAGTGATTACGATAAGGAAGAGCAGAAGCGCTTGTTCTCTATCAGTACCACGGTGGTTCCGATTTTGTGGGAGGAGACGAAGATTAATTTCTTGGATACTCCCGGATATTTCGATTTCGTAGGTGAGGTTGAGCAGGCTGTCAGCGCAGCGGATGCGGCCGTTATCGTAGTATCTGCTAAGGCAGGTATTGAGGTAGGAACAATTAAGGCATGGGATTTGTGTGAGCGCTATCGTCTGCCTCGTATGTTCTTTATTACCGACATGGACGATGACAATGCAAGCTACCGTAACGTAGTGGAAGCCTTGAAGGAAAGCTACGGCAACCGTATCGCACCGTTCCATACGCCGATTCGTGAGAACGAGAAGTTCGTCGGCTTTGTTAACGTTGTAAAGATGGCGGGACGTCGCTTCAGCAACAACCTCGGTGAATACATAGATGGTGATATTCCGGATTATTGTATGGAATACAGCGAGCAGTATCGCAGCGCATTGATGGAGTCCATCGCAGAGACGAGCGAGGAGCTTATGGAGAAGTTCTTCGAAGGCGAAGAGTTCACGATGGTTGAGATTGAAAATGCGATTCGTCAGAGCGTTGGCGCAGCAGAGATGGTTCCGATCCTTTGCGGTTCCGGTATCCAGGCTCGCGGAACATTTGCACTTCTGCAGGCAATTGATAAGTACTTCCCGTCACCGAATAAGAACGTTATTACCGGTATGAGCCAGAAGACAGAGACGACCTTCTTCGCAGATTACGATGCGAACAAGGATTTCTCCGCAAAGGTTTGGAAGACGATTGCCGATCCGTTCATCGGTAAGTTCTCGTTGATTAAGGTATGCTCCGGTATATTGAAGTCCGACGCTACGATTTATAACGCAAATAAGGGAACAGAAGAAAAGCTGTCCCGTCTGTATGTGCTTCGCGGTAAGGAGCAGATCGAGGTTAAGGAGCTGTACGCAGGTGATATCGGTGCTATCGGTAAGCTTTCCGATACGCAGACCGGCGACACGCTTTCTACGAAGGCGAATCCGATCGTTTACGATGCTCCGAAGTTGTCCACACCGTACTCCTACGTTCGCTATGCGGCTAAGACGAAGGGTGATGACGATAAGGTTTCCCAGGCACTTGGTAAGTTGATGGAAGAGGATAAGACGATTGCGGTTGTGAACGATAAGGAGAACCGTCAGTCCCTCCTTTACGGAATCGGCGAGCAGCATCTTGAGGTTATCGTTAGCAAGCTCCTCGGACGTTATAAGGTGGAGATCGTTACGATGAAGCCGAGAGTACCGTATCGTGAGACGATTCGTAAGAACGTTCGCGTACAGGGTCGTCATAAGAAGCAGTCCGGTGGTGCAGGTCAGTTCGGTGATGTTGTAATCGAATTCGAGCCGTCCGGCGATCTTGAGACTCCTTACGTATTCGAAGAGAAGATTTTCGGTGGCGCAGTTCCGAAGAACTTCTTCCCGGCAGTAGAAAAGGGTATTCAGGAAAGCGTTCTCAAGGGACCGCTTGCAGGTTATCCCGTTGTTGGTATTAAGGCTACGTTGATCGACGGTTCCTACCACCCGGTAGACTCCAACGAGATGGCGTTCAAGCTTGCGGCAATCAAGGCATTTAAGGCCGGCATTATGGAAGCTACGCCGATCCTTCTCGAGCCGGTTGCTTCGCTCAAGGTTGTTGTTCCGGATAAGTATACCGGTGATATTATGGGCGATTTGAGTAAGCGTCGTGGCCGTGTACTCGGTATGAATCCTCTCGCAGGAGGAAAGCAGGAGATCGTTGCGGACATTCCGCTCGCAGCAATCTACGGCTATTCCACCGACCTTCGTTCCATGACCGGCGGTATCGGAGAATACTCCTATACGTTCGAACGCTATGAGCCCGCTCCGGTAGACGTTCAGGCTAAGGTAATCGAGGAAGCTGAGAAGGATAAGGGAAGCGATGAGTAATGGGTCGCGCGAAGCGCGAAGTGATAGCGCCCGGTGGGCGCGGTGATAGGCGCAGCAAAGCCGCGCCGGTGATATGTTCGCAAAGCGAACGTGTTAGCTGTGCGGGGCACAGCGGTGTTAGCAGCGCATAGCGCTGCGGTGAGGGCGCTGCGAAGTGGCGTCGATGACTGAAGATGAAAAGCCTGTGGCTTTTGTGGTACGGAATGGTATCACTTGCTGCAGGCTTTTTTGTGTTGGGGGCGCCCGTAGGGCGCAGTGATAGCAGCGCTCCGCGCTGCGGTGATAGCCGCCAAAGGCGGCGGTGATAGTGGCGCAAGCGCCACGGTGTTAGTCGGCGAAGCCGACGGTGTTAGCAGCGCAAAGCGCTGCGTGTGTTTAGTATAGTGAGGCAGCGTGGAAGCTTACCACCTGCGTTGCTTGCTACGCCTATCACCGCTCGCATCGCGAGCTATCACCGTCGGCCGACGGCCGACTATCACCGCCGAGCTCTGCTCGGCTATCACTTCGCGCTCCGCGCGCCTTCACTCCCTCTTTACTACTTCACAAAAGAATAGTATAATAAATCAAGCCCTCTTTTCTCGGTGCGTATATTTTCTTACTTGCTGATTATAGTGTAAGTGATATTCGCTACTGTAGGAGAGAGAAGATGAAGCCTAGAATAGGAGTTTTTCCGCAATATGACCGCGAGCGCAGGCGTTGGTTTTTGGTTGAGGCGTACGTGCGTTGTATCGTAGCCGCAGGAGGGGAGCCGTATTTGGTTTTCTCCGCGGAGGAACGGACATTGCAGGAGGGAGACGGGTTTGTGTTTCCCGGTGGGCCGGATGTGAATCCGCTCATTTTCGGGCAGGATGCGATGCAGGGCTGCGGAGATATTTGCCCGGAGCGAGACGAGCTTGAATTGGCGGCGCTTAGAAGACTGGCGGAGATGACGAAGCCGGTGCTCGGCATTTGCCGCGGAATTCAGGTGATGAATGTGGCGCTCGGAGGGACGCTTCATCAGGATATGAAGGAGCTGACACGCCTTCAACACTATCAGGTGGCGGCAAATGAGGTGACGACGCATGAGGTGCTCGTGGAGCCGGGGACTCTTCTTAGGGACGTGACGGGGAAAGAGCATTTTGCGACGAACAGCTTTCACCATCAATGCATCGACAAGCCGGGAGATGGCTTGAGCGTCTGCGGGCGAACCGGAGACGGTGTGATTGAGGCGGTTGAACTCGCGGGACATCCGTTTTTTGTGGGGGTGCAGTGGCATCCGGAGCATTTGGCAGGAGATCTGTTCGCTCGGTTCGTGGAGAGCTGTTAGCGGCCACACCCACGGCAACTGAGGCGGAATACGCACAATGAAATAGGAACGACCGACAATATAGAAAATGTACGGGCTGCGCGCAGGCGGGCTCGGGAAGCGAGGAGACATGTTACGAAAGTTTTATCCGGCGGAGATGGCCGATTCCAGCTACGAGATCGATTACGAGGCGATGTATGCGAAGGGCTTTCGCGGGCTGATTTACGACATTGACAACACGCTCGTGGAGCACGGTGCGGATGCAAATGAGCAGGCGATTGCGCTGCTTCTGCGTCTGAATGCGATGGGCTTTCGCATTTGCCTTCTGTCCAACAACCAAGAGCCGAGAGTGCTTCGGTTTTACGAGGGCGTGACGGCGAGAGGCGTGAAGCTGGATTACATCTACGATGCGCACAAGCCGATGACGAAGAATTACGAGTTGGCAATGGCGCGCATGGAGACAACGCTGGAGAACACGCTTTTCATCGGTGATCAGCTGTTTACGGACGTGTTCGGTGCGAATCTCGCGGGCCTTCATTCGATTTTGGTGAAGCCCATTGCAAAGCGCGAGGAGATTCAGATTGTGCTGAAGCGTAGGCTTGAGAGCATCGTGCTGTATTTTTACCGCCGCAGACAGGTCAAGCAGCTGCGTAAGGCAAATGTCTTGCTGGTCGGCTTTATGGGCAGCGGCAAATCTACCGTCGGCAAGAAGCTGGCGGAGAAGCTCGGCAATCGATTTGTCGATACCGATGCACTGATTGAAAAGAAGGTGGGCTGCAGCATTTCCGAGCTGTTTGAAACAAAGGGCGAGGAATATTTTCGCGATTTGGAGAGCAAAGTGCTTAAGGGACTCGCTAAGAAGTCGGAACGCTATGTCATCGCCACCGGTGGCGGAATGCCCGTCAGACCGGCCAATCGAGAAGCGATGCGCAGTCTGGGAACGGTCGTATATCTGAAGGCAAATGCGGAGACGATAGCGGAGCATTTGCAAGGCGACACAACGAGACCGCTTTTGCAGACGGCGAATAAGGAAGAGACCATCCGCGAGCGTCTTGCGGAGCGTGAGCCGATGTATGCCGAGGTGGCGCATCGTACCGTGACGGTGGATGGACGAGCAGCCGAGGATATCGTGCGACATATCGTAGAGGGAGTGGCATTATGAAGACGACAATTTTAGTGATTAACGGACCGAACCTGAACTTCCTCGGAATCAGAGAGCCGGCCCACTACGGAACGGAAACTTACGAGTCTCTTTGTAAGAAGATAGAAAAGTATGCGCAGAACCTGGGCGATACGGTAAGTATCTATCAGAATAACAGTGAAGGGGCTTTGATTGACCGTATTCAGGAAGCCTACCGGGACGGAACGGAAGGAATCGTGATTAATCCGGGAAGTCGGATCGTAGCCAT
>JAZODS010000003.1:0-20873 GCA_045597165.1 Lachnospiraceae bacterium
CGTGTGAGCCGCTTTGCGTGTGCCGCAATTCGCGACAGCTTCGCTAGTTTACTACACTCCGGACTATTTGTCAACACCTTTTTTTGATTTTTTTCACGAGATTTTCTTCCCATGAAAATGCTCTTCAGAACGGACGGAGAAAGAGGGATTTGAACCCTCGCGCCGCGTGAACGACCTACACCCTTAGCAGGGGCGCCTCTTCAGCCTCTTGAGTATTTCTCCATGCTGAATTCTTTGCTTGAATTCCCTGTCAATTTTGTTTCGCTCATCCGCACATCTCTGCCGAAATCGCTATGCGACAACTTCAAAAAATACGTTTTTTCAAGTGGCGCATTATTTAATATATCAAAGTTTCTTTCCTTTGTCAACCCTGTTTTGATACTTTTTTAAACGAAAGAAGCAGGTAAACTTCCTACTCGGAAGCCTACCCACTTCTATAGTATACCCACTATTCTATCATACATACATCTTGTGTTTTGTATGTTTTTTCAAGTCCCTTCGAATGCGTCTTTATCGCCTATTCTTCCGAGGAATTTTCCTCTTCTGCCTCTATTTCGATGGGTTCTTCTTCTGCGTCGGCCACTACCTCGGCATTTTCCTTGCTCATCTCGTCCTGCATCTTTTCGAGCACTTCCTCGTCGGTCTGATTGTCGGACTCACGTACCTTTGCAAAGCTTGCTACGCGGATGTCGCTCTCCGTATCGATGTTCATACAACGAACTCCGGATGTATTTCTGCCAATGACACTTACCGTGGAAACAGGAATACGAATCAAAATGCCCTCATTGGTGATAATAATGATTTCATTTTCCTCTTCCACAGCCTTTGCGCCGACCAAGGTTCCGGTGCGCTCCGTGATCTTGTAGCAGCGTACGCCCTTACCACCGCGGTGCTGTGTGCTGAACTCATCCATGCGAGTGCGCTTTCCGAGTCCATTTTCCGAAAGGAACAACAGATATTCGCCGTCGTCCGAGGTCTGCATTGCCACTACCTCATCGTCGCCGTCCAAACGAATACCCCAGACACCCATCGCACTACGTCCGGTACCTCTGACGTCACGCTCGTTGAAGCGGATGCTTTGGCCGTTCTTCGTAACGAGGAAAATGTCCCTCTGGTTGTCCGTAGCCTTTACCTCGATCAGTTCATCGCCCTCGCGCAGCGTAATTGCCTGAATACCGGTCTTGCGGATATGCTGATATGCCTGCATTCTCGTCTTCTTAACAATACCTTGCTTTGTTGCCATGAACAGATAACGATCATCGCCGAATTCCTTAATCGGAACGATTGCGGTTACCTTTTCGCCGCCCAGTAGCTGCAGCAAATTGATGATCGCGGTTCCACGAGCAATTCTGGACGCTTCGGGAATCTGGTATGCCTTCATCTGGTACACACGACCGAGATTCGTGAAGAACAACAGACTGTGATGATTTGTCGTCATGAACAAATCCTCGATAAAGTCGTCTTCAATCGTATGCATTCCCTTGATGCCCTTACCGCCGCGGTTCTGCGTACGGAAATTCTCAATGCTCATGCGCTTGATGTATCCGAGCTTCGTCATAGCGATTACGGTTGCATCGTCCGGAATCAAATCCTCCATGGAAATATCGAACTCGTCGTAACCAATCGTCGTTCTTCTATCGTCGCCGTATTTGTCGGAAACGTAAGTAATCTCCTCGCGAATAACGCTAAGCAGCTTCTTGTTGTCCGCCAAAATTGCACGATACTCTGCAATTCGGCTCATCAGCTCTGCGTACTCGTTCTCCAGACGCTCTCTCTCCAAACCGGTCAGCTGACGAAGACGCATATCGACAATTGCCTGCGCCTGTACATCGTCGAATCCGAACTGCTCGGTCAGACGTCCCTTTGCCTCAGCCGTCGTCTTCGAGGAACGGATGATATGAATGATCTCATCGATGAAATCCAAAGCCTTCAGCAGAGCCTCCATAATGTGAGCTCTCTCTTCCGCCTTGTTCAAATCGTACTGCGTTCTACGGGTTACGACCTCTTCCTGATGCTTCAGGTAATAACGAAGCATATCAAGAATGTTCAATACCTTCGGCTCATTGTTCACGAGCGCCAGCATAATAACACCAAACGTGTCCTGCAGCTGCGTGTGCTTATACAAATGGTTCAATACGACCGTCGGATTCGCATCTCTTCTCAGCTCGATACACATACGCATACCCTGACGATCGGACTCATCGCGCAAATCTACGATTCCGTCGACCTTCTTGTCGCGTACCAGCTCGGCAATCTTCTCGAGAAGACGTGCCTTGTTGACCATGTACGGAAGCTCGGTAACAACAATTCGGTTCTTACCGTTCTCCATCGGCTCAATCTCGCTTACGGCACGAACGCGAATCTTGCCACGTCCGGTGCGGTACGCCTCTTCGATTCCCTTCGTTCCGAGAATCTGAGCTCCGGTCGGGAAATCGGGTCCCTTCACAATCTGCAAAATCTCATCAATATCGGTTTCGCGGTCCTCAATCTTGTTATCGATGATCTTAACGACAGCCGAAATTACCTCGCGCAAATTGTGCGGAGGAATGTTCGTTGCCATACCTACGGCAATACCGGAGGTACCGTTCACAAGGAGGTTCGGATATCTTGCCGGCAATACAACCGGCTCCTTCTCCGTATCGTCGAAGTTCGGAATGAAATCAACTGTGTCCTTGTTAATGTCCGCAAGCATCTCAACGGAAATCTTCGAGAGACGTGCCTCGGTGTATCGCATAGCAGCGGCACCGTCGCCGACGACGGAACCGAAGTTACCGTGACCGTCTACGAGCGGATATCTGGTGTTCCACTCCTGTGCCAGGTTAACGAGTGCTCCGTAGATAGAGCTGTCTCCGTGCGGATGGTATTTACCCATCGTATCACCGACGATACGGGCACATTTTCTATGCGGCTTATCCGGACCGTTGTTCAATTCGCTCATTGCATGGAGAATACGACGCTGAACCGGCTTCAGACCGTCTCTTACATCCGGTAACGCACGTGCCGCAATAACGGACATCGCGTACTCGATATAAGATTTCTCCATCATCTTTTTCAGATCGACGTCATCAATTTTATCAAAAATATGTTCGTCCATATATCTTCCTTCCTAGACTCATTGAAATGTACAGCTTAGATGTCCAAATTCTCTGCGTATTTTGCATTTTCCTCGATGAACAATCTACGCGGCTCTACCTCGTCGCCCATCAAGGTCGTAAAGGTCAAGTCAAGCTCGCTCAAGCTGTCCTCGTTCATATTGACACGTCGCAAAATGCGCTTCTCCGGATCCATCGTTGTCTCCCAAAGCTGTTCCGCATCCATCTCACCAAGACCTTTGTAACGCTGAATCTTGTTGTTCTGGTCACGACCGATCTCTGCGAGAATCTTATTCAATTCATCGTCGTTGTAAGCGTACCATACCTGCTTTCCGCGCTCGATCTTGTAAAGCGGCGGCATTGCGAGGTATACATGGCCCTGCTTGATCAGCTCGGGCATAAAGCGATAGAAAAATGTCAACAAAAGCGTACTGATATGAGCTCCGTCTACGTCAGCATCGGTCATGATGATGATCTTGTGGTAACGCAGCTTCTCGATGTTGAAATCATCGTGAATACCGGTTCCGAACGCCGTAATCATCGCGCGAATCTCCGCATTCGTCAAAATCTTATCCAATCTTGCCTTCTCTACGTTCAAAATCTTGCCTCGCAGCGGCAAAATGGCCTGCGTAGCACGAGTTCTTGCCGTCTTAGCGGAGCCGCCGGCGGAATCACCCTCTACGATGTAGATCTCACAACGCTTCGGATCCTTGTCCGAGCAGTCCGCAAGCTTTCCGGGAAGACTCTGGCTCTCAAGCGGAGACTTTCTTCTCGTCAGCTCTCTTGCCTTTCTTGCGGCATCTCTTGCTCTCTGTGCAAGCACGGATTTTTCAACGATAATCTTTGCAACCGAAGGATTCTGCTCAAGGAAGTAGGTCAGCTGCTCGCTTACGATGCTATCTACCGCACCTCTCGCCTCGCTGTTACCGAGCTTCTGCTTCGTCTGTCCCTCGAACTGCGGGTCCGGAAGCTTTACGCTGATAATTGCCGTCAAGCCCTCGCGGATATCCTCGCCCTCGAGATTCGGTTCATTTTCCTTCAAAAGCTTGCTCTTACGAGCGTAGGAATTGAACGTCTTCGTAAGTGCATTTCGAAAACCGACTAAGTGAGTACCGCCCTCGGGCGTCGTAATATTGTTAACAAAGCTGTAGCAGCCGTCGTTGTATGCGTCGTTGTGCTGCATCGCAACCTCAACGCTGACATCGCCTACCGTACCCTCGAAGTACAATACATCCTGGTACAGTGCGGTCTTTCCCTTGTTGAGGTACTGCACGTACTCCTTGATACCGCCTTCGTAGTAGAAGCTCTTCTCAACCGGCTCCTCTCCTCGCTTGTCGCACAGAGTAATGCGAAGTCCCTTCGTGAGAAATGCCATCTCGCGCAGACGCTGCTTCAAAATGTTATAATCGTATACCGTATCCTCGAAAATCTCCGCGTCCGGATGGAAGGTAACCGTCGTACCGGTACGTTCCGTCGTGCCGATTTCGGACAAAGGCATTACAACCTTACCGCGCTCATACCTCTGCATGTATTTCTTTCCGTCCAAATCAACGATAACCTCGAGACGATCGGACAGAGCATTTACAACCGAAGCACCTACGCCGTGGAGACCACCGGATACCTTGTATCCTCCACCGCCGAATTTACCGCCGGCATGCAAAATCGTAAATACAACCTCTACCGTGGAAATGCCCTTCTTCTTGTTAATCTCGACAGGAATACCACGACCGTCATCTACGACCGTAATCGAGTTGTCCTCATTGATGGTTACTTGAATCTCCTTACAGTAGCCGGCCAGTGCCTCGTCTACCGCATTGTCGACAATCTCGTATACCAAATGATGAAGACCTCTCGAGGATGTACTACCGATGTACATACCCGGTCTCTTACGGACTGCCTCTAAGCCCTCCAAGATTTGAATTTGATCAGCGCCATATTCCTGACTCATAAGTCCTCCTATCCTGTATGCCGCTCGGCAAATGCCTGCGACAAAATATCCATTCCTCTATGTATTCAATCGTTCACTAAACTCCGTTATACTCGGTCACCGTTCCGTTCTTCACGAAGAAAATCTTATCCTCCGACGAACGATGCTCTACGAATTCTTCCATACCGGTACAGGTTACAATCGTCTGAACATCTTTTAGCTCATTCAACAGGTGCACCTGTCTGCTTCTGTCGAGCTCCGAAAGCACATCGTCCAAAAGCAACACCGGCGTATCTCGCAATCGTCTCTTCACAAGCTCAATCTCCGCCAGCTTCAAAGCAAGAGCAACCGTACGCTGCTGACCTTGTGAGCCGTACAATCGTACATTTTTCTCATCGATATACAACGACAAATCGTCGCGATGCGGGCCGACACTCGTTGCCTTTCGGAAAATGTCCTGCTGCAGGCACCTTCCAAGCTGCTCCTTCAATCGCTCCGCCTCACAATTCGGCTCGTATACCATGTGTAACGTCTCGGTATCGCCGGAAAGCACGCGATGCTTTTCCTGAACAATCGGTAACAATTCTTCTACAAACGACTGTCTCGCTTGAATAATATATGTACCGTACCTTACCAATTGGTCATCCCATACTTCAATTGTTCCCGCCAAATGCGCATCTCTATCAAGCTGCTTTAATAAATTATTTCGCTGCTGAATAAGCTTGTTGTAATTTGCAAGGCTACTGCAGTAGAGCTTATCCATCTGACAAAGCTCCATGTCGAGAAATCGACGTCGCTCCACCGGACCGTTCTTCATCATCGAAAGATCATTTGGACTAAACGAGATTGCGTGCAGCAATCCGAACAAGTCCGCCCCGCGCTTTACCGGAACTCCGTCTATCGCAGCGCCCTTCTTCTGATTCGCCTTCAAATGCATGTCAATTCGGTGCGGAACCGTATCTCTTTCCATCCGCGCACAGATATGAGCTTCTTCCCAGCCGAGTCGAATCATCTCACGCTCTTTGCTTCCACGAAAGGATTTCGTAGTCGCAGCGACCATAATCGCTTCGAGAATATTGGTCTTTCCCTGCGCATTGTCTCCAAACAGAAGATTCACTCCCTTTGAAAACTCCACAGACAGCATCTCATAATTTCTAAAGTTGCTTAATTGCAACGAATGAATGAACATCTGCAAGAACTCCCGTTCGCAAAATTAGGCCTCTACCTTAACCGTTACTCCGTCAAATGTGAATTCATCGCCCGGATACAGCTTTCTTCCGCGACGCAGATCCACTTCGCCGTTCACAAGCACTTGGCCATCCGTAATCACAAGCTTCGCCTCTACACCGTCCTCTACGAGTCCGGCAAGCTTCATTGCCTGGCCAAGCTTAATAAATTCATCACGCAAATGAATTGTCTCCATCCAATCTTCCTTTCCGCAAGCCGATTAGCGAGCTGTAAAGTTCACCGGCAAAATCAAATAAATATAGCTTTCCTCTGTGTTACGGATAAAGCAAGGCGCTTTTGCATTTGTCATATAAATGCTCACCTCTTCATCCTCAATCGCACGAAGCGCGTCCATCAAGAACTTCGGATTGAAGCCGATCGTAAGATCGTTACCTTCCTTCTGAACCATAATCTCTTCGTCCATCGTTCCGAGAGAGGAATTCATATTCAAAGACATTGCACCATCGAAAATGTCGATAATAATCGGTCTTCTCTCCGACTCCTTTACAAGCAGAATCGCACGATCGATACAATCCATCAGCTCTCGCTTATTCACAACGAGCTTCGTGTCGTAGTCCGTCGAAATCATCTGCTTTACGTTATAATACTTTCCTTCAATCAGACGGGAAAGAATCACTGTCTTATCAAATTCCACAACTACATGACGGTCGATAAAGTACAGCTTTACCTCCTTGTCCATGTCACCACTCAAAATCTTACCAATCTCAACAAGCGTCTTGCCGGGAATGATTACGCTGCAAGGCTCATACGCTTCTTTCAGCTGCACACTACGGATACTGATACGATGTCCGTCCAAGGAAGTTACCTTCAGCATATTGTCCTGAATCTCAAAGTACTCACCGGTCATTACCTTGTTGTTCTCATTGTCGGATACCGAGAAAATCGTCTGACGAATGAGCTCCTTCAAAGTAAACTGAGAAATCGTAACGGCACGATTCTTCTGGAACGTCGGAAGTGCGGGGAAATCTTCTCCGCTCTGGCCGGCAATCTTAAACTTCGCCTTGCCGCACGTAATAAATGCCGTATAAGAAGAATCAACCTCGATGATTACGATATCTTCGGGAAGCTTTCTCACGATATCGGAGAAAATGCGTGCGTTTAACGCTACCTTACCCTTCTTATCCACGCGTCCCTCAACAACGGATTCAATTCCGAGCTCCATATCGTTAGAGGTGATGCGAACACCGTCCTCGAGTGTCTCAAGAAGAATGCATTCGAGAATCGGAAGAGAGGTCTTCGAAGGAACTGCCTTCAAAGAGATCGATAAAGCATTTAACAATTCTGCTTGCTTACAAATAAATTTCATAACATTTCTCCTTTCATATTCACATCTCCGTCTCATACGCCGGAGGCTCATAAATAAATAAAGCTTAGATTATTAGTATTCGTATTAGGGGCTGTTAGTTTGTTGATAACGCCCTCAAAGCCAGTCACCGCAAGGCTTTGCGATTTGGATTCCTCTTTGATGAAAATGTGGATGAAGAGGATGGCTTTGTGAAGAACAAAAATCGATGTTACGAGGATTGAAAAAAGTATAAACAACGCTTCGTAGTTATCCGATGTCTGTTAACACAATATCAAACGTTATATCCACTACTTATCCACACCAATTCGTTAATACGAAAAGTTTCTTATCAACGAATGTGCATAGTGGTGATTGTATTAGTATGTGCGTAGCGGTGATTGCATTAGTTCATGCTGAGCTTCTTACGAAGAACATCGACAGCATTCGCAACAGCCGGATCGTTCTTAATGTCCTCAGTTACCTTGTTGCAAGCATAGTGAACGGTAGAGTGATCGCGATTACCGATTGTCTTACCGATTTCATCAAAGGAAAGTGTCGTGCATTCACGGCAGAGGTACATAGCAACCTGTCTCGGATATGCAATGTTACGACTCTTGTTCTTTTGAATCATCTGAGATGCGCTAATGTTGTAATGCTCTGCAACGACATTGAGAATCAAATCAATCGTAATCGTCTTCTTGGAATCCGTGGAAATGATGTTCTTCAAGGCTTCCTGCGCCAAAGAAAGTGTAATCTCTTTCTTCTGAAGACGACTCAGTGCAACGACTTTAGTAAGAGCACCTTCCAGCTCACGAATGTTAGAGCAAATGTTCGTAGCGATGTAATTGATAATCTCATCGGAAACCTGAAGATTATTAATCTCCTGCTTCTTCTTGAGAATTGCCATACGAGTTTCGAAGGCCGGAGCCTGAATGTCTACGGTAAGACCCCACTCAAAACGAGAACGAAGACGATCGTCGAGAATCTGCAGCTCCTTCGGATTCTTATCGGAGGAGATGATAACCTGTCCGCCCTTGTCTCTCATATCGTTGAACGTATGGAAGAATTCCTCCTGCGTTCGTTCCTTATTAATAATGAACTGGATATCGTCGATGAGAAGAACATCGTTGGAACGATATTTTTCACGGAATTCCTCGGAAGCGGTACCGCCGGCCTTAATGGACTTGATCAAATCGTTCGTAAATGTCTCACTCGTTACGTACAAAACCTTTTTCTCCGGTGTATGCTGCACAATGTAATTCGCAATTGCATACATCAGGTGAGTCTTACCGAGTCCGGCACCACCGTAAATGTACAACGGATTGTAGATATCGCCCGGAGCCTCTGCAACCGCCAAAGCAGCGGCATGTGCGTAGTTATTATTCTCGCCGACAACGAAGGAATCGAAGGTATACTGCGGATTGATTAGCTTACTTGCGAGGTTTGTGGATTGATTCTTCTTCTCGGTATCTCTACGTACAACCTGGGAATACAAGAACAATTCAATCTCATAATCGATGTGCATAACCTCTGCAATCGCCGTCTTAATAAACGGTGTGTACTTGCTTCGGATAAAGTCCAGACTACTAAGCGTAATATCATTGTCATCCGCAACGAGTGTAACCATATTGTCTTCTACGTCATACACCTTGAGCGGTAAAAGCCATACGCGATAAGAAACATCGGAAATAGGATATTCCGTCTTCATGTAAGTCAGTATTTCACTCCATCTGCTTTCGAGCAGCTCTTTTGAATGCATGGGAAACCTCCGAAAATAACAAAAAAGTGATACAAAAAAATGATGAAAAGCGATGGTTTTATCGCCTTAAAAAATCAAAAACAATACCTTAGTCTAGTATACTATAAAACCATCTTAAAAACAAGTTATATTTATATAAGGAAGCAATAGAATTTCGAAATTTATTGTAGAATGCATTGTATTGCCCACTAAGGCGTTTTTTATGAAAAAAGGTCATTTTACTATGCAAAATCGTAAATGCGCTTAAAAGGGCAAATAAACAATGTATTAACGTCTTATCCACTTCGGGTATCGCTTAGAAAATAAGGCGTTTTCGCAGGTTATCCACAGGCTGTTGATAATAAAATCCGAAATATCCACTATACAAGTAGAGTATTTGACGGGCATTTGGCCGATTATGTGTATAACATAGTAGGTTTGGTTTTTATGAAATTATGAATTTTGTGCTTGACGGATAGGGGATTAGTCACTATAATATAGAACGCACCACGTGTACGCACGTGGGAGTATTAACGTAGGAGGGCTTTGCATTATGAAGATGACATTTCAGCCGAAGAAGAAGAGCCACGCAAGAGTTCATGGCTTTCGTCAGAGAATGTTAACGGCAAGTGGTAGAAAGGTTTTGTCTGCTAGAAGAGCAAAGGGTAGACATAAGATTTCTGCATAGGTCGCATTTATTGTGACCTTTTTGTCTTTATGGACATGAAAGAGAGCACATTTGCCAATGTAGGAGGAACCGCAGATGAGAATGGTGACTCTAAAAAATTATAAGGAGTTCAGCCGTGTTTATGACGGCGGAAAGTCTTATGCGAATAGGTACCTTGTCATGTATGTGCTTGACAACGACCTGGATTACAACAGAATAGGAATCAGCGTAAGCAAGAAGGTCGGTAACAGTGTCGTCAGACACCGGGTAACCCGTCTGATTAGAGAGGGCTTACGCTTACACGGTGATTTGTTCAACAATGGGTTGGATATCGTCGTCATTGCAAGAGGAACGGCTAAGGGGAAGATGCAGCAAGATATTACAAGTGCTTTGTTACATTTGGCTAAGCTGCATGGTATTATGACGCAGAGTTCGAGGTAGGCTATGAAGAAGCTGTTGTTGGGTATGATTCGATTTTATCGAAAGTATCTTTCGGGGTTGAAGAAGCCCTGTTGTATTTACACGCCTACATGTTCCCAATACGCAATGGAAGCAATTGAGAAATACGGTGCCATAAAGGGCGGTTATTTGGCTGTCCGCAGAATATTACGTTGTCATCCTTTCCACAAGGGGGGATTTGATCCGGTACCGTAGCTAAAGGAGGATCATAGTGAATTTAATATTTCTAACTCAGGTAGGAGGCTTTCTGAAGCCCTTTGCTTGGATTATGGGAAAGATTCTCGATGCAATTTACCGTTTGGTATCGTTGATTGGTTTGCCCAACATCGCACTTTGTATCGTAATCTTCACCATTGTTGTTAAGATGCTCACACTTCCTCTTACGATTAAGCAGCAGAAGTTTGCTAAGGCTTCGGCAATGATGACCCCGGAGCTGAAGGCATTGCAGGAGAAGTATAAGAACGCCGATCGCACCAATCAGGCTGTTATGCAGAAGATGACGCAGGAGCAGCAGGCGTTGTATCAGAAGTACGGAGTTAGTCCATTTGGCGGATGTCTCCCGTTGCTTGTTATGCTTCCGATTATCTTCGCTTTGTATCGTGTTATCTACGCGGTACCTGCTTACGTAGATGATGTAAATGTATTGTATAAGGACGTTTCCAATGCGATTATCAATGAATTTGACGCAGCGGAAGACGATAAGCTTTATACAGACGGAATCAAAGAATTTTATACTAAGAAGAACATCGCTCTTCGTACAAAGAAGGACGATACTAAGATGTTCAATACGACGGACATGATCGACATTTTCTCCGTATTTAACACGGAGGCATGGGATGATTTCCGTAACGGTAAAGAGCTGGAGGGCTGTGATAAGTGGAACCAGCTCGCTAAGTCAGATGAATTTAAGGCGGCTATCGCTTCACAGGAAGATAACATCGATGAGATTTTGAAGGTCAACGGCTTGTTCGGCCGCTTCAACATTCTCGATGCACCCGGATTCCGTATCCCTGAAATCTTCCTTCCGATTTTGGCGGCTTTTCTGCAGTTCTTGCAGGGTAAGATGACGACAAATGCCGGCAAGGATGACAGTAAGAATCAGAACGGCGAAGATGCTATGATGAGCAGTATGCAGATGATGAACAAGATCATGCCTGTCATGTCCGGTGTTATCTGTGTTATGCTTCCGATCGGTGTCGGTATCTACTGGGTAGCGAACAGTGGCGTAACGATTCTTCAGCAGCTTGCAGTGAATAAGTACCTCGATCGTATCGGTCTTGAGGGTATGATGCAGGAAAGTGCTGAAAAGAAGAAGAAGGTTCTCGAGTCGCAAGGTGTACATTCCAATAGTAACGACATGGCGAACATCGCTAAGTCCAGCACGAAGTCCATTGCAACGATGAATACCGATCAGCTTGGACAGAAGACCGCTTCCAATAAGAGCAGACGTAAGGATTCGGACGTTCTTGTTTCGCAGAAGAAGCGTGAGGAATTGAAGAAGCAGTATGAGGAGACCGGTGTGAGAAGCATTTCCTCGATTGCAAACCTTCTGAAGAACGACGAGGAGGAATAGACGATGGCTGTAAGAGAATTTACAGGAAAGACTGTGGAGGAAGCTCTTGCTGTTGCCAGCGCAGAGCTTGGAATCGCAGTTGAAGATATTAAGTATGATGTAGTGGAAGAGAAGGGCGGATTTCTTAGCCTTTTCAAGACACAGAAGATTATTGTTGAGCTTGCAGACGAAGTAGTTGCTGCTGAGGAAGAGGCTCCGGTAGTTGAGGAAGCTCCCGTAGTGGAGACCGAGGCTGCAGAGGCTCCGGCAGCAGAAGGTGCAAGCCCGTCTGAAGTAGCTGTTGACTTCATTTCGAAGATTTTGAAGGAGATGGACCTTTCCGCAGAAATCACGGCAACCGTGAATGAGGAAGAGGAGAACATCTACATCGATATCGTTGGCGAGGATATGGGTACTTTGATCGGTAAGAGAGGTCAGACGCTCGATTCCCTTCAGTATCTTACGAGCTTGGTTGTAAACCGCGCTTGCAATCAGTATTATCGCATTAAGCTCGATACTGAGAACTATCGTGAGAGAAGAAAGGAAACCCTTGAGAATCTCGCAAAGAACATTGCTATGAAGGTTAAGAAGACTCATAGAAGTGTATCGCTTGAGCCGATGAATCCTTATGAGAGAAGAATCATTCATGCAGCATTGCAGAATGACCGCTATGTTGAGACTCATAGTGAGGGCGAGGATCCGTACCGTAAGGTTATCGTTACGATGAAGAAGGGCGTTTCCTACGAAGGAGGACGCTACAACAATCGTTACGGCAACAACCGTCATGGTGGCGGCTATGGCAATCGCGGTGGACATCGTCACGGTGGCCGTGGCAACGGTGGCTACAATCGCGGTGGTTATCAGAAGCGTCATTACAATGACAGCAATAGCAGTGACTACAGCAAAGATTATATGAAGGATTATGCCGCATATAAGGAGGCAAAGGCTGCTGAAAAGGCAAAGGCTGAGGCAAACAACAACAACTAACCGATAGCCAATGCAGTAGAAGCAAACCATACCGGAGGAATCGCGGGCATCGTGATTCCTCCGTTTTTTCGTAGATGACAGTAGATTGGAGGGAATGGAAAGTGAAAACCGATACAATCGCAGCAATTGCAACGGGACTATCCGCCGGCGGAATCAGCATTATCCGCATTAGCGGCGCGGATGCATTTTCCATTGCGTCCAAGCTATTTGTTGTGCGCGATAAGCAGAGCGAATCGGACGATGCCAAGCAGCAGGCCGGGGGCGGTGAATCGAAGCAGACCGAAGGCGGCAATGCAGAGCAGGCTAAGGACAGATATAAGTCGGTGGACGTAGGCGCATATGAGAGTCATACGCTTCACTACGGCTTTGTATGGGACGGTAAGGACGTCTTGGACGAAGTCATGTTGGCGGTTATGAAGGCGCCCAGAACATTTACACGAGAAGATGTCGTGGAGATTGATTGTCACGGCGGTATTGTTGTGACGAAGAAGCTGCTATCGCTTGTACTGGCGGCCGGTGCACGTCTTGCAGAGCCGGGCGAGTTCACGAAGAGAGCATTTTTGAATGGTCGAATCGACCTTTCCCAGGCGGAGGCCGTAAGCAATATTATCGAAGCGAAAAATGAGTTGTTTTTGAAGCATTCCGTGCGACAGCTTCGCGGTAATGTGAAGGAGGGCATCGTACGTCTTCGTGCGACGATGCTTCGCGAGATTGCGCAGATAGAAGCTGCGCTGGATGATCCGGAGCATTTGTCCTTGGACGGCTTTCGCGAGGAGCTCGAAGAGAACACGAACGCGCACGTGAAGGAGCTTGAGCAGATGCTCGCTACGGTTGAGCGTGGCCGATTGATGAAGGAGGGCATTCGAACCGTCATTTTGGGCAAGCCAAATGCGGGAAAGAGCTCTTTGCTCAATGCTTTGATCGGTGAGGAGCGCGCTATTGTAACGGATGTTGCCGGAACGACGCGCGATACGATTACCGAAGAGATTCGATTGAGCGGAATTACGCTGATGATTGTCGATACCGCGGGAATTCGCGATACGAGCGATGTTGTCGAGCGTATCGGTGTAGAGCTGGCGCACAAGGAAGCGCGCAACGCGGATTTGATTTTGTACGTAGCGGATGCTTCGGTACCGCTTGACGAGAACGATTATCAGATACTGAATACGTATGCCGGTGGTCGTATGCTGGCACTTTTGAATAAGACAGACCTTGCTCCGGTTACTACGGAGGCGGATTTGGCCGAGGTGTTAGACCGCTGTGGCTGTGAAGCGCAGGTTTTGTCGCTGTCCGCAAAGGAATACAAGGGCTTTGATGTGCTCGAAGATCGCATCAAGGAGCTGTTCTTTGCCGGTAGATTGGAGGCGGATGATGAGATTGTCATCACCTCTGAGCGTCAGAAGCAGGATTTGCTTGAGGCAAAGACAAGTCTTGAGGAGGTGCTGAGGAGCATTTCCATGGATATGCCCGAGGATTTCTACACGATTGACTTGACAAATGCGTACGAGGCGCTTGGCAGAATCGTCGGTGAGCGGATGGATGAGGACGTTGTGAATATGATATTCCAAGAGTTTTGTCTTGGAAAGTAGGGCATTTTCCCGTGAAATGAGCAGATTGGAGGATCGACACGAGTGAATACAGTTCCGGAATTTCTTTGTGATGCGTATGACGTGGCAGTAATCGGTGCCGGTCATGCCGGCTGCGAGGCAGCTTTGGCCGCGGCGCGCCTTGGTTGCGAGACGATTGTATTTATGGTAAGTACCGATACCATTGCTTTGATGCCGTGCAACCCGAACATCGGCGGAACGAGCAAGGGACATCTTGTTCGCGAGCTCGATGCGCTTGGCGGCGAGATGGGCATCAATATTGATAAGACATACATTCAGAGCAAAATGCTCAATCTTTCGAAGGGACCCGCAGTACATTCCCTTCGTGCACAGGCGGACAAGCAGGCGTACAGCAACGAAATGCGTCGCGTGATGGAGAATCAGGAGCATTTGACGTTGAAACAGGCGGAGGTTGCTGAGCTTTTGTGGGAAACGGATGAAGCCGGTGAACAGCGAATTACCGGTGTGAAGACGGCGTCCGGAGGCATTTTCCCGTGTAAGACGGTCATATTGTGCTCGGGAACGTATCTCAATGCGCGTTGTATCTTCGGTGAGGTGAGCCAATATACCGGTCCGAACGGACTTCCGCGTGCGACGATGCTTTCCGATTCTCTTCAGGCGGCCGGAATTGAGCTGTACCGCTTTAAGACGGGAACTCCCGCGCGAGTAGATAAGCGTAGCGTGGACTTTTCGAAGATGGTCGAGCAAAAGGGAGATGAGCGAGTTGTACCATTTTCCTTTACAAATACGAGCGAAGATATTGCACGTGAGCAGGTTTCGTGCTATCTGACTTATACAAATGAGGACACTCACCGCATCATTCGCGATAATATCGATCGTTCGCCTCTGTTTTCCGGCGATATTAAGGGCACCGGCCCGCGCTATTGCCCGTCGATCGAGGATAAGGTTGTGCGTTTCCCGGATAAGGACCGCCATCAGGTATTTGTCGAGCCGGAGGGCGATTACACGAATGAGCTTTACCTGTCCGGAATGTCGTCGAGTCTGCCGGAGGAAGTGCAGCTTCAGATGTATCGTTCCGTAGCAGGCCTTGAAAATGCGAAGATTGTTCGAAATGCATACGCTATTGAGTACGATTGCATCAATCCGATGCAGTTATATCCTACGCTTGAGTGTAGAAAGCTTCGCGGCTTCTTCAGCGCGGGACAGGCAAATGGCAGTAGCGGCTATGAAGAGGCCGCAGCGCAAGGAATTGTCGCAGGAATCAATGCCGCACGCTATGTTAAAGGACTCGAGCAAATTGTAATCGATCGCTCACAGGCGTACATCGGTGTATTGATCGATGATTTGGTGACGAAAGAGACGCACGAGCCGTATCGAATGATGACGAGTCGCTCGGAATATCGTCTGCTTTTGCGCCAGGATAATGCAGATCTTCGACTGACCGACATCGGCTATGAGGTCGGATTGATTTCCGAGGAGCGTTATCAAGCATTTTTGGAGAAGAAACATGCGATTGCTGCTGAGATTGCGCGCTTGAAAGCAACCGTTCTTGGGGCAAATGAGCGCATTTGCAGCTATCTGAACAGCATCGGCTCTGCAGAGCTACATACGGCAACGTCGCTTGGAGAGCTTTTGCGACGCCCGGAGATTACGTATGATTTGCTCGCACCGCTTGATCCGGACCGAATTCCTCTTGATATATCTGTTATAGAGCAAGTAGAAATAAACATTAAGTATGAGGGCTATATTGAGCGTCAGCTGCAGCAGGTAGAGCATTTTAAGAAGCTTGAGAAGCGTCGTATCCCCGACGATATCGATTATGCGGAGATTCCTTCGTTGCGTATCGAGGCGAGACAGAAGCTTACGCAGCAGCGCCCGATCAGTGTCGGCCAAGCTTCTCGTATCAGCGGCGTATCCCCTGCGGACATCTCGGTATTGCTTGTGTATCTCGAGGCTAGAAGGCAGGAACGTCGCAAGGCAGAAGAATAGACGTAGCTTTGAGCTAGAAAGGAGAGCACCGTGTACGATGACAGTAATTTAGAGCAGGGCTTGCAAATGCTCGGCATTTCCTATACGGAACGTCAATTGGAGCAGCTACATCGATATTATGAGATGATGGTTGAGAAGAACCGTGTGATGAATCTGACCGGTATTACCGAGTATCCTGAGGTTGTGTTGAAGCACTGGCTTGATAGTATGTGCATTGCGAAGGCTTCTGAGCTGTGTGGCGGATTTCAGAGTGGAATGCGTGTGCTCGATGTAGGAACCGGTGCGGGTTTTCCGGGCATTCCGATGAAGATTCTCTATCCGGAGATGGAATTCGTGCTCCTGGATTCTCTGAATAAAAGAATTGTTTTTCTACAAGATGTTGTGAGAGAGCTTGAGCTTGAGGGTATATCTTGTATTCACGGACGTGCAGAGGAGC
Source organism: Lachnospiraceae bacterium (assembly GCA_045597165.1). Lineage (GTDB taxonomy): Bacteria > Bacillota > Clostridia > Lachnospirales > Lachnospiraceae > ISDg. Next base: position 16,949 of record JAZODS010000003.1, read on the forward strand.
TTGCGCGTAAGGAAGAATATCGTGGTTCCTTTGATCTGTGCGTATCAAGAGCAGTGGCGCGCTTGGCTTCGTTGTCAGAGCTGTGCATTCCGTTTGTAAAGACCGGCGGACATTTTGTCGCATACAAGAGCATGGATACCGTAGAAGAGGTGCAGGAAGCAAATGCAGCGATCCGCGAGATGAATGCTCGTACTGAGAAGATTATCGAATATGAAATCCCGACAAGTGATCTGCAGCGAAAGCTTGTAGTAGTAAAGAAATTGGGCGAAACGAAGGCGAAATATCCTCGCGGTGGCGGGAAGCCTCTTAAGAGTCCGATTGTTTGATAGGTTCGCGAGAGACATCTGATGTTTCACGTGAAACAAATCGACGGTTTTATTGTTACTTGGCTGGATGCTGAATGTTTCACGTGAAACAAATTGATGGTTTTGCTGTTACACGCCTGGGTGCTGGATGTTTCACGTGAAACATTGAGTGATGAACGGGATAATGTGTTGCGCTGTTTTATGGTGAATTATTTTGTGCTTGTGTTTACTCGGGTCGCGAAGGTCTGCTGTTGACCTTTAGTACAATGAGATGTTTCACGTGAAACATCGCGTGTTACACAGCTAAAGCGGCGAAATAGACCATTTAGGCGTTGAAATTACAATATATATGAAGTGGCCTTGTTATATCGAGCGAAAAGTACCCCACATCTTGTGGTGGTACTTTTTCTTATCTTGTGGTATACTTTTGATGTATGTGCGAAATGCAGAAGACAGGAATGTTTGATGATAATTCGATAGTACAGGTTGTGATGAATTATTGCTGGCTTGCTCGGCGGTGGACCGGACAAGCGTTGGAGGTATGATGGGAAAAGCGATTGCAATTACAAATCAAAAGGGTGGCGTTGGTAAGACTACTACGACCATCAATCTCTCTGCGTGTCTCGCAGAGAAAGGTATGCGGGTATTGGTTTTGGACATTGACCCGCAGGGAAATACGAGTAGCGGCCTCGGAATTGAGAAGGATGAGGTTGAAAATACGATTTATCAGCTCTTAATCGGCGAATGTAATGTGCGTGAGGCTATTTGTCACACGGAATTTGAACGTTTGGACGTTGTTCCGTCTGATGTGAACCTTGCCGGTGCTGAGATTGAGCTTTTGGATGTTCCTAATAAGGAGTATATCCTTCGTGACCAGATTGCTGAGGTTAAGGACGAGTACGATTACATATTGATTGACTGTCCTCCGTCCTTGAATACGCTGACTTTGAACGCAATGACGACTGCAGACACGATTATCGTGCCGATTCAGTGCGAATATTACGCGTTAGAGGGTCTTTCTCAGCTGATTCACACGATTGGACTTGTTAGAGACCGCTTAAATGAAGCGCTTGTGATCGACGGAGTTGTCTTCACGATGTTTGATGGAAGAACGAATCTTTCGCTCCAGGTTGTAGAGAATGTACGTCAGAACCTCTCTCAGAACATTTATCGTACCGTTATCCCGAGAAATGTACGTCTGGCAGAGGCTCCGAGCCATGGTCTTCCGATTACGGTGTATGATAATCGTTCTATCGGGGCAGAGGCTTATCGTGAGCTTGCAGCAGAGGTTATGCGCAATGACGGCATTGAGCCGGTTGTAACAGACAAGAAGAAAAAAGGCCTGTTTCGTTAGTGATAAGCCCGAAATGGCTATCAACAGGGCTTTTCAGGGCCAAATTTGCCCGTTTTGCCCGTGAAATGCGCATTATTTGCGCTGATGTGATGATTTCTTAAGAGGAGGATCGTTATGGCAACGAAGAAAGGACTCGGAAAAGGACTGGATTCCTTGATTTCGAGCAAGATTGATAAAGAGATTAAGAAGACGGTAGAGAGTAAGGACAGCAATGTTTCACGTGAAACAATGTTGCCCGTTTCAAAGATTGAGCCGAATCGTGGACAGCCGAGAAAGTATTTTAATAAGGAAGCGTTAGAGGAATTGGCCGCTTCCATTCGTATTCACGGCGTGATTCAGCCGCTTGTTGTGCGCGAAATCGGCGATCGTTATGAGATTATTGCCGGTGAAAGACGTTGGCGAGCGTCTATGTTGGCTGGATTAAAGGAAGTTCCTGCATTAATCAAGAATTTTGAGGCACAACAGCTGTACGAAATCGCCCTGATCGAGAACATTCAGAGAGAAAATCTCAATGCAATTGAGGAAGCGGTTGCATACAGCAAGCTAATCGAGGAATATTCTTTAACGCAGGAGCAGGTTGCAGAGCGTGTGTCCAAGAGCAGAACCGCAGTTACGAATGCTCTTCGTCTTTTGAAGCTTTGCGATGAGGTTCAGGAGATGTTGATCGAGGGCACATTGTCCGCAGGTCATGCGAGAGCACTTCTTTCGTTGGACGATGCCGAGCTGCAGTACGCTACGGCGCAGAAGGCGGTTGCCGGCAAGTGGAGCGTTCGTGAGATGGAAGCGTATGTGCGCAAGCTTTTGGCTCCTCCGAAGGAGAGGGAGACAACCAATTCCGCAGAGGATGCGATTTACGCGGATTTTGAGGAGAAATTGAAGCGTGCAATGGGTACGAAGGTAACCATCAATCGCAAGGCGAAGGATAAGGGACGAATCGAAATCGAATACTATTCTGTAGACGAATTTGAGCGTCTGATGCAGCTGTTTGATATTATGTAAGTCGCGTTAGAGGTATCGATTTGGGCCTCTGATTACGCGACAAATGTACAACAGAGTCCTACTAAGAAACACAAGATATAGAGTTTCGACAGAAGTTGCACACTAGATATTGATATATTTCTTGCGTATGCGGGAATCGATTGTAGATGCGAGAAGAGCTGCGGATGAGTACGTTTGGAGCCACAGAGACGCAATCGGATGAGTACGCTTAGAGTTGCAGAAAAGCAACCGGGCAGAGCGTGGAATAGTACGCTCGAAGCCACAGAGACGCAACCGGAAGAGGTCTAGAAAGGAAAAAGATATGTTTACGAAGCTGGGAATTGATTTAGAATATTTGATACTTGCTATACTGATTATTTTGGTTTTCTTATTGGTATTTTCCATGGTTATGGTCATGAAATATAACCAGCTGAATGAGAAGTATCGCGAGTTTATGCGCGGAAGCAGCGGACGAAGCCTGGAGGAGCGCATTCTCGGACGTTTTAAGGAGCTGAACAACGTGAAGGGGCAGCTGGAGGACACGATCAATCGCGTGAAATTGCTTGAAGATGCGAGGGATACGTCCTTTAAGAAGATTGCTTTGAAGCGCTATGACGCATTTTCCGAGATGGGCGGCAAGCTGAGCTACAGCCTTTGCTTGTTGAATGACGACAACGACGGTTTTATCATGACAAGCATGCACAACCGCGAGGGCTGCTACACGTATGCGAAGGAAGTCATCAAGGGCAATACCTTTATGGTTTTGTCCGATGAGGAGAAGGAAGTGCTTGAGGAGGCGATGTCCTCGCTCGTGGCGATTCGCATGAAGTAGGGGAGCACGTTTGCGACCTGCACGAAGTAAGATAGCATGCGGCAATCTGTACGAATTAGGGGTGCAATCCGCATGAAGTAGGAGAGTTTTAGATGCATAGTTATCTTAAAAGTATCGGATTTTCGGATATTGATACGAAATCGAAGGAGGAACGGTTGCTTGCCGACATCCTTCGAGATTCAACGGAAAAGAAGATGATTGCGGTGTCTGAGCACGATAAGACGCAGTATGTCGAGATTTCGATGAGTTTTGCCAAGGATATGGGCATTACGATTCGCGGTCAGCAGGACGAGGACGGGAATTTTCGAATGGATCACTATTTTCCGTACCTGCGGTCTAATGTCGTGACGAGCACCGAAGAGATGTATATCGGCAAGAAGAGCGACTCCGATGCGTATGCCGTGTTGTGTGACGACATGCGTTTGGGCGTTTCGCTGATCTTTTTCTTGCAAAATG
>JAZODS010000004.1:0-3258 GCA_045597165.1 Lachnospiraceae bacterium
GTAGAAGAGGTTGGCGAGGAAAATGCATTTATCTTCGGTCTCAGCTCCGACGAGGTTATCCACTACGAGAACCACGGCGGCTACAACCCGAGAGAGATTTACAACACCGATTCGGACATTTGTCAGGTGCTTACGCAGCTCATCAACGGCTTCTACTCACCGGAGGATCCGGAGATGTTCCGCGAGCTGTACAATTCGTTGCTTGAGCCGGATCAGTACTTCATCCTGAAGGACTTCCGCTCCTATGAGGCAGCACAGAAGCGCGTCGAGGAGGCGTACCGCGATGAGGCCGGCTGGGCTAAGAAGGCGATTCTCAACGTAGCGAAGTGTGGTAAGTTCACCTCCGATCGTACGATTGAGGAATACGTACAGGACATCTGGCATCTCGACAAGATTACGGTAGAGCTGGACGACGAGAACAAGAGATAATATAGAACTGGCGACAATATAACGCAGAACGATTAGAGGGCATCCGAGAGGGTGTCCTCTTTTTTTGTCGGTATTTTTGACACAGAAAAATGCGCAAAAAAACTTGAAAAAAGTCGTGGGGGGGATTGACTTGTACATCTAAAATGTGGTAGGCTTAAATCACAGGAATCGGTATCAATAGTATGAAGGAGGTATCGACATGGAGCAGTTACATGCAGCCTGTAGAGGCAAGGCAATCAGGGCTTTTGAGATGCTTTTGATTGCGGTTTTGATGTTGTGTTTGGTCGCTTGTGGGAAAGAGGAGGATGAGAAGAAGGATGAGAAAGAGGCCTCCTACGTACGTCGCGAGGACGATGTATTGATCCTGAGCGGAACAGAGAGGGAGAATCCGTTTGTTGCGGTGATTACCGAGGGGGACCGAGTGCTCGTGTTCGGAGACGAGGCGATGAAGGGCGCTGAGCAGTGGGAGAATGTCGTGGCGCTGAGCGAGGACGATGCGGTGCTCAGTGGCTTTGATAAGGATGGAAGCTTCCTTACCGTATACCCTATGACGTGGGAAGAGTACAACGAGAGTACGCAAGGGTATCTCGAGAATAACCCGGACGCTACATACGGCGAGGGCGTAGATGCGATGTTCCGCTATACGATGTTACCGCTGGAATCGATGAAGGGCATTTGCGATATGGTATCCTATTATCCGTCGAGCTTTACGGCACTGCTTTCGGATGGAACGCTTTGGTCTACGAACCAGAGGGGCGAGGGCTTTGCGACCGATAAGAAGCTTGCGGCGGTTCTTTCGGAAACGTATGTGCTGACGGAGGATGGAGAGCTTCTGAACTATGTGGCGCAGTACGATGTGGATAACGATAAGGTTACTTCGACTCTGAATGTACCGGAGTGGTATCAGGCTGAGTGGGGCAAGGTGCTGGATGCGGAGATTACCGATCGCTGTGCATTTGTCCTGACTGCGGATGGTAAGGTGCACTGTGCGTGGGCCTATGCTAAGGGCAATGTCGAGAAGGTCGACGTGTCGGCGGTAGAGGCTTGGACGGACGTGGTTCAGTTGTCCGTGGCACAGGGAACCGTGATTGGCGTAAAGGCGGACGGAACCGTGCTCGCTTACCGATTTGCGGACGATACGGAGGGCGCGCAGACAGCTGCGGAGGTAGAGGGCTGGACCGACATCTACTTGGCTAAGACAAATGGCGTGTTCACGGTAGGAATCCAAAACGACGGCGCGGTGGTATGCACGGACATCCCCGAGGAATATGGATTTACGAAGGAAGACGTGATGTCGTATCTGAAGGGAGTTAAGCTTCCTAAGTAAGCTACGATAAGCAAAATCCACAGAAAGTGATAGAGTTTTTGTCATAAACATATGGATGTCTCTTGTACCTTGCAGGAGACATCCGATTTTTTTGATTTGGGGCGCTTTCGCCTTCTTCGGGGTTTAAGTTGTTGTTGCACTTCCTAGGTGCATGAATTACAATAGAATCATATAAAATGTTATTGGAGGGCAACGATATGATTCAACCGGTAAATGCAAATGCAATTAAGGAAGTGCGCGACGTCCTTGCGTATCTGGAAAGCATTCGAGGCAAGGGCATCTTAACAGGACAGCACACGCAGACGATGAAGCAGGAAGAGCTGTTGCGTCTGCAGGAGCTTACGGGAAAGCTGCCGGCTGTGTGCGGCTTTGAGTTGTTGGCGTACTCTCCGAACGTTCGCTACGAAACGTGCGACGAGGCGGCTCGTACCGAGATTGACGAGAACCAGGGAACTTTGCAGCGCGCGTACGAGTGGGCAGAGAAGGGCGGATTGGTTACGTTCACGTGGCACTGGTATTCGCCGATCGGAGGACGGGACAAGTCCTTCTATGCGAAAAATACAGACTTCGATGCGACGCAGGTGCTTGTGGAAGGCACGCCGGAGCGCGAGGCATTTTACAAGGATTTGGACGTGATGGCAGAGTACTTAAGAGGCTTCTGCGAGAAGAGAATTCCGATTCTGTGGAGACCGTTCCACGAGGCCGAGGGCACTTGGTTTTGGTGGGGTGCAAAAGGTATGGATGTGGCCAGAGAGCTGTTCCGCATGATGTACCGTTACTATACCGAGGTGAAGCATCTGGACAACCTAATTTGGGTGTGGAACAACGGTGAGGCAGACGGCTACGTGGGAGATGAATTCTGCGACGTGGTTTCGGTAGACAAATACCCGAACAAGCGCGAGTATACCGATTTGGAGGAATGCTATCGAGAGATGACGGCATTTTCGAACGGAAAGCTGATGGCAATCGGCGAGATCGGTACGTTGCCGGATATGGACGGACTTGAGGCGAAGAAGCTGGAATGGCTGTGGTTCATGTCCTGGAGCAAGGAATTTGTCTTGACCGACCAGTATACTGCGGACGAGGTATTTTACTCGCAGTACAATCATCCCTTTGCGATTACGCTTGAGAAGCTTCCGAAGCTGTATTAAGCGGCGGAGCGCGCAAGGTCGCTTCGTAGGGCGTGAATCGGTTGTGTGGGAGTGGACTTTGTGAAAGAGGCGTGAGAAAAGGGTTGGTGAGATGATGGAGTTACAAATCGCTTTGCCGGAAGCGGTGAAGAGAATTATCGATAGATTAGAAGAAGCGGGCTATGAAGCATTTGCCGTCGGCGGCTGTGTAAGAGACTCCTTGCTTGGGCGAGTGCCGGAGGATTGGGACATTACGACCTCGGCTACGCCGGAGCAGGTGAAGGAGCTGTTTCACAAGACGGTGGATACCGGCATTGAGCATGGTACGGTGACGGTGCTTTGGAACCACGCGGGCTATGAGGTGACGACGTA
>JAZODS010000005.1:0-2366 GCA_045597165.1 Lachnospiraceae bacterium
TAACGTCGAGTGCATCGAGCGGAACGCTCTTGCCATCCAGCGTCAGATCGTAATTGATATAGCCGCGTCCGTACGTCTCAAAGAGTATGTAACGATTCTTGTCTGCCTCATATGGCGTTTTGAAGATGACTTCATGCAATCGGCCGCGGTTGCGTTTAAACGTCACTCTGTCGCCCGGATACCACTCCAGAATGGGCATCTGGCTAATGTTTGTATCGAAGGTTACCTTCAGTGCGCCATCACCGACTACCAGTGCATCAGTAAGCGCTTCAGCGAGAAGCTTCTTGAACGCGTTCTCATCAGCAATCTGCTTCCACAGTTCGGCTTCCGTCGGCTCCGTGAATTCCGGCTCGTTCAGATCCGGAAGCACAACGCCACTCAGTACGCGGACAATATTGCCCGGAAGACCGGTGTGAATCTTTCGGATCTCGAGACCCGGTGTCGGTCTTGCCGCCCAGAACTTAAATCGGTCGGCCACGTCGTACTCCACCGCATACAGCTGATGTAGCTCTGAGCTGTCGCCTCGGAACCAGATGCGGTTACGTGCAGCGCTGCCCTCAAAATCGAATGTCTGGTTAATCGTTATCGTGTGCGGAGATGCCTCCTTGATGTCGAGCCAGCTCCGAATTCCCGTCTTAATGTTCTCATTCATTCTCTGATACCACCTCACTTCTTTTCCTCCTCGTCGTTTATCTCAAAACCTATCTTGTCACGGTACGGGATCCATCCATACTGCGACGCATTAATAGTGTGGTCGTTTCTGTCTTCAGGCACAGCCTTGTCCTCTGCCCAGCTGTAGCACTCCAGCTCTGCGATGTGATGCGTGCACGTGTCGCTCACTATGTACGCCGCCTGCTGCATCCAACCAACCATGAGATTGATACGGTCTACAATCTTTAATGCCTTGTACGCGTTCACGAAGCGATACAGCGTCCCGTGTAGGCGCTTGTACTTCTGAAGCTCTGTTATCGTTGCCTGGTCGGCCGAATCTACAAACGTGTCCTTTGCAATGCCCCACTTGCGGCCGCATCGATCGAGGAAGTCCAGAAGCTTGAGCACTGTGTCTGACGGCGCGATCGGGACTGCCAGATCTGCATTGTTGTAAACACATTCTTCGAGGACTATCAGCTTGCGATCCGAAGTGATGCCCTGAAAGATAAACGCGATTGTGTCCGGAGACTGCTGCGAGTAGGCCGTGTCCACTCCGCAGGAAAACTTAACGAATCGGATCTTGCCCTTGGCCATGTCTTCGAGCAGCTGCTTTTCCGGTACGACGTTACGTGCACGTTCGAAGTTCGCGAATACAAGGCCGGTAGCTCGGCCGCGTAGGCCTAGGATCTTGTTCTTCCAGAGCTTCGTGCCCTTCGGCACATTCTCCTTGATGCGGGCAAGCTTCTCAGCGGTCAATCCCGCATTATGCGCAAAAGAAAAGAACCAATGCACCCAACCGGGCTTCGGTTCTTCGCTAAGCATTCGATTGATTTCTTCCGGAGCGTCGGAACGGTATTGCTGTAATGGCCGGCTGCAGTTAATGTATTCTTTGTACACCGGCAAAGACGGATCGTCCGGATTCAGCGTGGCCATGAAGTAGTCGCATCGCATCGATGCCTCTCGCACGAACTCAATGTCAGCCGTGTTAATCTCATCGATGTACAAGCAGCCATACTGGCCACCAAGTGCCTTCTTCCAGCGCTTCTTGTCGCCGTAGCCGAGTACGAATATAACCTTGTCGCCGCCGCTCGCATGAAGCACGAGGTGCGGGATCTTGTACTCCTTGGTGCCGTTGCCGTTATACTCGACCAAGACGCCGAACAGATCCAGGATACCAAGATCCTTGTTGATGAGGTTCTTCTCGGCCGTTCCCGTGTCCTCCGCGGCTATAATGTGCAGCGCCTTCGGGCTCTCGGCCACCAAAAGCATAAACTTGAATATGCCGACCGTAGTCTTTCCCGCAGCCGTTGTCCCTTCGAGGAACTCGACCGGCGCCGTGTTTCTGAGGAATGCTTTATATTTTTCCGACAGGACCAGAGTCTCATTACTCACTTCGCCCGTCACCGCCTCTTAGCTGCATGATCAGACCATCCAGCTTACTCTTCTCTTCCTCTGCAGCTGACACCTGCACCTTGGCCACGTACTGACCATCCATCTTATTCATTGTATCGATCGCACGGATCCGGTCCACCGACTCTTCACCCTTGCTTCTCGCAATCTCAGTGAGCGCAACCATACGCTCCTTCGCGCTCATAATGCATCTATCCTCGAGCTGCTCTCTTAACTCGTGCAGCCTTGCCAAAACCTTGTCCGTATGAGCAAGGACGGATGCCTTGCTGTCTACTGTTGAATCTTTCCATTTGCGTGCCGACGGG
>JAZODS010000006.1:0-2216 GCA_045597165.1 Lachnospiraceae bacterium
GGGGTTCTCCCTTCCGGAAGAAGGCCCCTTGTCCCTGCACGAACATAAGCAAAGCAGCATTACCAATACGACGATAAACACCTTCCGCTTCATGCCTTCTCCTTTCTCTTTACCTACTATTCATTCCGAGACTCCTCCAAATGCTCCTGCAGCTGTGCATTTGCCTCTGCTACTATCTCTTCAACACCCAATTCCTTAAATTGTTCTTGCCACAAAACTCTCTTTTCTTCGTAATCCTCTGCAACCCATATATCCTTAGCAAATGGCCACAACCCACTCAACTCGCTATATATATGGCCATATTCACGTGCATCAAAGTAGAAGGATGCGTATTCGGACTGGTCATAGCCGATCTCGTAAACAGCTTTTCGTTCCTCCCACGAACCCCTTAATTCACAATCGGTTCCCGCCACCAGGCAATCAAAATAGTATTCCGACAATAAGTCTTCCCTCTGTTCTTCCTCATAAGTAAACGAAGAATCCTTCATCACCAATAACTTCTGATACTTCGGTTCTGTATAATACAATTCGAGGAGTCGCCATGCTTCATCCTTGTATTGACTATCCGCTACAATTCCCATTTGGTTTGCCGTAGTGATTGTTACTCTACCGGGCAAAGAACGCACCCTAACGGGATAAGTGAAATCTTCTTCCGTTAAGCAGCCATAGTCAATGCACACGGCGAAGTTTCCTTCCTTCAACAATTCTACGGAAGATGGTCGATTTGCATTTTCCTCGAGAAACTTCTCAAGGAACTCGTTAACCAATGGATGTTCGTTCTTATTAATATCTACACTATAATTCATATATCCTTTCTGATAGTAGTCGTGTAGTATGTCCATGTGCTCTGTAAGTCTTGTAGACACTAACGGATTCTCAATACGACCGGTCGTCATGTCCATTGTTAAAAAACTAAGGAAGTATCCCTGCTTTCCTGCAATGCTATGGTGTTCCATGTCTTTATAGATTAGCGGCGAAAAATCTCCCTCAACCGCCACCCTCTCTAGGTACGGCTCCAACGCCGCCAGCGAAAGCTCTATGTTGTCCACCTCTTCCTCCGAAAAGTACTCCATATTAAATATATACTGACTCGTTCTGTCTATGGCAAACATAGATGGCACACAAAACAGCTGTCCGTTCACTCGCCTAGCTTCCCACAGTTGGTCAGCAAACAAAGCCTTTACCGGCGAGCTGTCCACATAAGCGTCCAGCGGCTCAAAATAACCATCTAGGATTAGGCCCATACTGCTACTACTCGCATCTGCCATCTCCATGCCGGTATACGCTATATCCACAGGATTTCCCTCACTATAGTTTTGAATGGCCGTTTGGTATCCAAATGTATCGAGCGAAACAAACATTACGTTAAAATCACAACCGTCTTCCATCAACATCTTGTTATACTGCCGAAGCGTATTATCGTCTATCCTCATCATGTCTGCCACTGCCCAGTACAAGATCTTGTCGGTAAACACTACCGGCTCCTCTTCGTTGTCATCACCCTGCTGTAGTCCACCTTGCGTGGGCGACGGCGTCTCGCCTTCTGCCGGAAACCCTGCTTCATTACTTTTTGTGCATCCGTACACACATAACAAGCAGATAAACACACATATGCAAATCTTCCAACGACTCATCTCTTTCCCTCCCAATAACATTGTTGTTTTACAATAAGCACTCTGGCACGATAGTAGCTACTTATTAATTGTCATAAATTCTTGTTACAATCCTTGTGTTCCAGTTGTCTGTGCCGTAGCGCGCCGAATAGGTTGCAACCACCTCTCTTTTGTCTTCTTGTGTCTAATTATAGCAAATCGGCAGGAGTTGTGTCAACCAGTTTTTCGTCATCTTTCCCAAGTCGTTTTTTGTCTCTTGCCCTCCGGCGCATTTGAAAGAATCCATTTGCCATCCCCGATTTCTCATGGTAAGATAGTCTCCGAAGGCAGTTCTTGAGACGCCTATTCTCACCCCACGGAGGTCCGCAATTGAACAACCAACTCCTACAACACAGCATTTCCCCTGAGCGTGCGCAGCTTTTCGAGCAAGTCTGCGACACTACCCTGGACGAGCTCACCGCCACCGGCGGCATCGGCACTTTGGCGGAGAAGAGCACCCATGCGGTGCTGAAGCGGTTTTATGCGGAAGACCCCAGGTGCGAAGAGGTTCCCACTTGCGGTTTCGTGGCGGACATTCGCCGTCCCGAGGGCGTGATTGAGATT
>JAZODS010000007.1:0-1614 GCA_045597165.1 Lachnospiraceae bacterium
TACCCATGGAACCGAGCTTGTGCTCCTCACCGTACAGGTTACCGATAACAAGCGTCGTCTCGGTCTGACCGAAGCCCTCCATGATACGAAGGCCGGTGTTCTCCTTGAACACCTTATAAACCTCGGGATTGAGCGCCTCGCCGGCCGTCGTCGCATGCGTGATGCTGCTCAAATCGTACTGGCTGATGTCCTGTTTGATAAGCATGCGGTACATCGTAGGCGGTGCACAGAAGGTCGTGATCTTGTATTTTGCAAAGAGCGGCAAAATGTCCTCCGCATGGAAGCGATCGAAGTCGTATGTAAATACCGGTCCCTCACAGAGCCACTGTCCGTAGAGCTTGCCCCAAAGTGCCTTACCCCAACCGGTGTCGGAGATGGTAAAATGCAATCCGTCCGGATCTACCTGGTGCCAGTACTTTGCGGTAACAAAATGTCCGAGTGCATACTTGTAACTATGGCTTGCGATCTTCGGATAGCCCGTCGTTCCGGACGTAAAGAACATGATCATACGGTCCGAGCCCTTCGGCGCATCTTCCGGACGCTCATATTCTGTGCTGTACATCGCGAATTCTTCGTCGAAGTTTCTCCAGCCCTCTTTCGGCTCACCGACGATGATTCGATGCTGTACGGACGGGCATTTGTCCATAGCACGCTCTGCGTGATCCGCCGTATCGCCGTCGCTCGTACACAGAAGTGCCTTTACACCGGCCGAAGTGAAACGATACTCGAAGTCGTGCTCGAGCAGCTGATTTGTTGCCGGAATTGCAATTGCGCCGAGCTTGTGCAGTGCCATCATCGCAATCCAGAACTGATAATGACGCTTCAATACGAGCATAACACGGTCGCCGCGCTCGATGCCGAGTGCCTTAAAGTAGTTCGCACACTGCGCACTGAGCTGACTGATGTCTTGGAAGGTAAAGCGACGCTCCACCTTATTCTTGTCGAGATGAAGCATTGCCAGCTTCTCCGGATTCTTCTTTGCGATTGCGTCCACAACGTCAAATGCAAAGTTGAACTCCTCCTCATTTACAAAATCGATATGCTTCAGACGACCCTTCTCATCCTCGGTCGTCTTGATAAACTTCTCACTGACAAAGCTTCTCTTCGCCGTACGACCCGTTACCAACGTCTCGACAACGTCCTCCTGTGCCTCCTCATCCGGAAGAACGACTGCGAGGAACGTACAATCCTGCTCGTTGATTGCGATCATACCGTGAGGTGTGGAGCTCTTATAAAAGATGCTGTCACCCTCCTGAAGGATTTCCACGTGGTCGCCGATCTGCACCTTCAAACAACCCTGCAGTACGAGGTCGAACTCCTGTCCGCTGTGCTTCGTCAGATGAATCGGTCTACGCTGCTGCTCCGCCGAATATTCGTAACGCACCCAGTAAGGCTCAGCCAGCTTGTTCTTAAACATCGGAGCGAGGTTCTTGATCAAAATGCCCTCTTCCTCGGCCGTCACCTGGCCCTTGCCCTTTCTCGTTACGTTGTAAGAGCTCAGTTTTGCGGTACGACCCTCCAAAAGTGCCGACATCTCCACGTTCAATGCGAGAGCGCACTTATGTATAAAGGTGAACGGGAAGTCTTCTCTTCCGTCCTCAAAATTAGCGTACT
>JAZODS010000008.1:0-4585 GCA_045597165.1 Lachnospiraceae bacterium
TACAAGATGGCTGTCGTCCGCGCAAACCCACGTTCACGCCCTTCCGCCAGCTTGATAATCACAAGCTCCGCCTCCGGTGCCACTCCCGCATAGCGCCCGTCCGAAGCCGCCCCGTTACCGGCCGCAATTCCGGCAACCGCAGTACCGTGGCCGCTCCGGTCCGTCGACAATATCGTCCCGTCCTCCAAAGACGCATTTAGCTCCTCTCTCGTGAAAATGCGCCCCAGTCCATAACGGTTCCCATCGTACTCCGCCGTCTGGTCCCAAAGCGCTACAATGCGAGTTGTACCGTCCTCTCCTCGAAAATCAGGGTGCGTATAATCAATCCCCGAATCCGGAATCGCTATGAGCACTCCCTCGCCGTACAAGCGGCGTGCTTCGGGAATTCTTGCGGATTGCACCACGTCTACGCACGATGCGCTCCGCCCTCGCTCGACGGAAAAGAAATACCGCTTCGGACTCTCCACATACAGCACCTGAGGGAATGCCACAAGCCTCGGAATGTCCTCCTCCCGAATCAGGATGACGGCATAGTTATTCAAAAGCGTAACGATACGAACGTCAAGCGCCTCTCGCACCGCATCGAGCGAATCGTAGTATCTTACGATCAGTTCCCACGTATCGTCCTCTTCGTCGTACCCCGTATTAAGGTCAAGCGTCAATTCCCGTTGCGCATACGGAAGCTCTAATGCCATACGAAGCTGCTCTTCCACCTTGTCTTCTCCCACACCCGTCATCTCCACTATCACACCCTCCTCAGACGCGCTTTGTCGCTGTCTATCCCACTATATTGTGATGTAGTTACATATAACACGACATCCGGCATTTTTTCGTCGTCGAAACGTGATTTTTCCACGAATATTTCTACAAGTTTTGTTGCAACAAAGACGTAAAATGTGGTATGATGAAGTGTAGTTTATTTTATTTTGCGGAGGCTTGTATTTCCAATGGACCGGATTCAAAAAAGGCGTAGACAATGTATTGTATCGGTTGCTTTTTTGCTCACCGTATTGCTACTGATCGGTTGCTCAAAGCTGGATAACAATGCTCCCATGACACCGAGTGTAACTGCGGGTGAGAATGCCTCTCCAACGACAGTTCCCTCGATTACGCCTCCGACCTCTCCGACTCCGATGAACACACCTACAGAAGCGCCGTCAGCGACGCCTACCGTAGCTCCCACAAGCACTCCCGAGGTGACCACTCCCACGATTACGAGCGGCACCACTCCTACGGCAACAAACGGCCCGACCGCAACGAAGGGGCCGACCGCCACAAAGGCACCAACCGCAACGAAGGCACCGACCGCCACAAAGAAACCGAAGGCTACCGCAACGGTCACGCCGCAAGGCACACCGGCACTTTCCAATGAAAAGCACTACCTGCGTACCTCCGCGTCACGTCAGGCAACACGCATCGGCAAGATTTCTCTCTTCGGCAGAGTTACTATCATCGACACCGTCGTGAACTCTTGGAACGAGGTTTGGCACAAGGTCGTTACGGAGATTGACGGAAAGCAAATGACCGGCTACGTACAAGACGCCAGCGTAGTGCCCGGACTGACACCGGTGCCGACCAGACGAGCGACAACACTTACCTCCATCCCTACCTCCGGCGCAGAGCTGAAGCAAAAGCACGGCGCGGATAAGAACGGAGACGGTGTCTACGTTGTCGTATTGGATCCCGGACACGGCGGAAGATATTCCGGCGCTTGTCACTACAATACAGCGGAGAAGACAATCAACCTAAAGGTTGCAACCTATTTGAAGAAGCAGTTGGAGAGCACGTACTCCAACGTTAAGGTATACATGACCCGAACCGGTGATACGGTATTCGACGATTTTGACGACATCGACGATTTGGAATACCGTGTACAATATGCCGTCAATCGCGGTGCCGACATCTTCGTGTCTTGCCACTTCAACGCAAACGGACGCCCCGGCGCAATGGCGCTCGTTCCGAAGAAGTCCAACGTCGCTGCAAAGTCTCTTGCACTCGGTTCACAGATTTTGAATGAGATCAGCAAGCTGGGCGTTAAGAACCTCGGCTGCTTTAAGCGAAACAGTACGTACTCCACTTACTTGAACGGCACCCCCATGGACGGCTACGTCATTAACCGACTTGCCGCAGAGCGTGGAATCGTCAATGTAATCATCGAGCACTGTTATATGGATGAGCCGGCCGACAGAAAGTTCTGGGACAGCGAAGCGGACCTTCAGGCATTTGCCCGAGCCGATGCAAATGCGATTGCTTCCTACCTCGGCCTAACCAAGATCGGTGCAGCGACACCGACGCCGACAAAGGCTCCTACAAAAGTGCCGACGAAGGCACCCACGAAGGTTCCGACAAAGGTTCCAACGAAGGCACCCACAAAGGTTCCGACAAAGATTCCGACGAGTTCTCCGACCTATGTGCCGACGAACACTCCGACAAGCGTACCGACGGAAGTGCCCGTAATGACACCGACTACGGTTCCTACGTCCCCGATTACTCCGAGTCCCGACCCGACAACACCGTTTTCTCCGGCGCCGAGTCCCGAAGCAAGTCTGACGGAGCAATGACCTAATATACACATGAACGGATAGACCAACCGACAAAGGAGAAGGAGAAACTTATGAGGGTATTACTGATTAACGGAAGTCCGAAGGCGAACGGCAACACTGCGCTTTCACTTCGCGAGATGGAAAAGATTTTCCACGCACAAGGAATCGAAACCGAGCTGATTACCGTAGGCGATATGGCGATTCGCGGCTGTGTTAACTGCGGCTACTGCTACTCAAACAACCGCTGTGCCGTTGACGACATCGTGAACGAGATTGCAGACAAATTCAACGAATGTGACGGTCTTGTACTCGGCAGTCCTGTCTATTACGCATCGGCAAATGCAACGTTGATAGCACTGCTCGACCGTTTGTTCTACAGCACATCATTTGATAAGACGATGAAGGTCGGTGCTGCTGTTGCGGTGGCGAGACGCGGGGGTCTTTCTGCTACATTTGATCAGCTGAACAAGTATTTTACGATCTCGGGCATGCCCGTTGCCTCCAGCCAATACTGGAACAGCGCACACGGCGGTGCTCCCGGTGAAGCGCGCTATGACGCCGAGGGAATGCAAACGATGCGTGTGCTTGCGGCCAACATGGCGTTCCTTATGAAAAGCATCGCACTCGGCAAAGAAGCCTATGGCTTGCCGGAAAAGGAACAGCATCGTTTTACGAGCTTTATTCGCTAATGAGCAACGGAGGTATTTATGTTTACTATTGAAGACAAGAGAAGATTTCTTCAGCTTCTTCCCTACTGGGATGAGCTCACCCCCAAGGAGCAGCTGCTTCTTGAGCAGCAGTCATACGAGCTCAGATATCGCAAAGGCAAGTACATCAACATGGTGTCACTCGAAGCCGGAATTCTCATTGTGTGCCAGGGAAGACTTCGCGTATCAGTCGTTTCGGAGGAAGGTCGCGAGATTACCTTGAACATCCATAAGCCGAAGACTGTCGCTCCCCTTATTACCAATCCGAGTCCCGACATCCCGTTCCATTTCGCCATGGAGGCCGAAGAGGATTTGATCATTCTCATCGTTCCGGAAACGCTTTGCAATACGCTTAGGCGCTCACACGAGCAAATCGGACATTATCACAATGAGCTTAGCATTTCCATCTTCACGGGCGCGATTTGGACGTTACAAAAGATGATGTTTGTCAACGTCGAGCAACGTCTTGTCGAGTACCTTCTGGAGGAAAGCGAATTCATGCAGAGTGACGTGCTGTATTTGACGCATCAGCAGATTGCAAAGAGTCTCGGCACTGCACGTGAGGTTGTAACCCGCACGCTGAAGAACTATACTACCCGCGGACTTATCGAATGCACGCGTGGCCGTATCGTTCTCCTGGACAAAAAAGGACTGCGCTCCATAAACGAGTTATGAAACGCAGCTTGTGTGGGGGGAGAAATTACTTCTAAGAAGTAATGAATCAGCTTATGCAATTATTTAAAACAATGGGTGGTTACGATGTTCTCATCGTAGCCACTTTTTCGTTGGACTATCTCTTTAATCCAATACAGTTTATCATAAATCGACAGCATTTTTCCGTGACGGAATCACCTTCTCCCGCACATTTTCATGTCATATTCGATACTCATTAACCACTATGATGTACTATTCCATTCTCACGAGCATTACGTGCTTTATGGTATTTTCCATTGCGAGCGGTCGCAAAATAAGTTATAATCAATATAGCATGATATGCTGTTGCGCGTAATGTATATCAGGGACTCAATATAAGGAGGAACGCTTATGAAATACGGTTATTTTGATGACGCCAATCGAGAATACGTCATCACCTCTCCCAGAACTCCGTACCCTTGGATCAATTACTTGGGCACTCAGGGATTTTTCTCGCTCATCTCCAACACGGCGGGCGGTTATGCATTTTACAAGGATGCGCGTCTTCGCCGCATTACCCGTTATCGCTACAACAACGTACCGATTGATATGGGCGGTCGCTATTTTTATATCAACGACGATGGTCATGTATGGAATGCCGGCTGGAGCCCGGTAAAGACCGAGCTTGACAGCTACGAATGT
>JAZODS010000009.1:0-21951 GCA_045597165.1 Lachnospiraceae bacterium
CGTGTGAGCCGCTTTGCGTGTGCCGCAATTCGCGACAGCTTCGCTAGTTTACTACACTCCGGACTATTTGTCAACACCTTTTTTTGATTTTTTTCACGAGATTTTCTTCCCATGAAAATGCTCTTCAGAACGGACGGAGAAGGAGGGATTTGAACCCTCGCGCCGCTATTAACGACCTGCACCCTTTCCAGGGGTGTCCCTTCAGCCTCTTGGGTACTTCTCCATACGAATTAACATAACGGCTTGCACCGATAATGTTTCTTACTGCATGGTATCGATTGTCGCCTGATGAACAATCAATCCCGTTCCATTATGAAATTATCAGTTCAATATACGGTAACACCGAAACGGAGAATGTGGGATTCGAACCCACGGTCCCTTTCGGAATCACCGGTTTTCAAGACCGGCCCCTTAAACCACTCGGGCAACTCTCCAAAAGAACGCTTGCCTATCTTATCACACAAGCAATTCCGTGTCAAGGCATTTTTTAATATTTCGCAAAAAAATCGTATCGGTCATGCGTAATGCGATTTCCTGACATGAAATACGACGTCTCTACCTCTCGCCCAGTTTCAGATTCGGCACTGCATTCAGCGTCCAATCGTGGCTAACGCCCTTTCGGTATTCATAATATGCAGCCGCACCGATCATAGCCGCATTGTCCGTACAATAGATCGGTTCCGGATAATAAATCTTCTTACCGTTCGCCTCGCCCACAGTCTGCATTCTTGCACGCAGCGCACTGTTTGAAGCCACTCCACCTGCGATTGCAACCTTATCGATGCCAAATGCCTGCGCTGCCGCCAACGTTCTCGTCACCAAGACATCCACCACAGCTTCCTGGAACGATGCTGCCAAGTCGGCACGAGTAATGCCATCGGCAAATACCTCGGGACAAGCGAGCGTACCTCCGGCCGCAGGTACATTTTCCTCGTTCGTGCGACCACCGGCAAAGTCTGATTTCATCTTGGCAATATTCAAATAATTCAGTACCGCTGATTTGAGACCGCTAAAACTAAAATCATACGGGCAACCTTCGATGTGTGCGCGCGGGAAAGCCAACGCATCCGGATTTCCCTCTCTTGAGAGCTTGTCGATCTTCGGACCACCGGGATAACCGAGTCCGATAGCTCTGGCCACCTTATCATATGCCTCGCCTGCAGCGTCATCGTGCGTTCTGCCGATGATGCGATATTCACCATAATCCTCGACCAACACGATATGCGTATGACCACCCGATACAACCAGACACAAAAACGGCGGTTCCAGCTCGGGATGGGAAATGTAATTCGCTGATACGTGTCCCTCAATATGATGCACACCGACCAACGGCTTACCTGCCGCATACGCAATTGCCTTTGCCTCAGCCACGCCAACCAACAGGCAACCAACCAATCCCGGACCGTAAGTCACTGCGATGGCATCCATCTCATCGAGCGTCATATTCGCCTTCTGAAGTGCCTCCGTAATTACCGGATTGATCTTCTCGATATGCTTTCTCGAAGCAATCTCGGGAACCACGCCGCCATAAAGCGTATGCAAATCAATCTGCGATGATATCACATTAGAAAGCACCGTTCTTCCGTCTTTTACAACTGCCGCTGCCGTCTCATCACACGATGTCTCAATTGCCAAAATGTACGTACTCTTCATCCTCGTCATCCCTTCGACCACTTATCAAAATGCTCTACTCTTCCTCTTCCGGAAACCTCAACAGCTTCGAATAACCGTCCTTACACGTTCTTACCGCCGGGAAAACGCCTCGGAGATTCTCCACGAAATCCTCCGGGTGTATCAACGACGGACTGTAGTGAGTCAACCACAGCTCTGCGGCACCGGCCTGCTTCGCCAGCTTTGCCGCCTCATAAAACGTCATATGGCGATGCTCCTTCGCCTTCTTCTCCATGCCGGGCTCACCATACATGCCCTCGCAGATAAACAAATCCGCCTCGGCCGCATGCTCCGCAATCGAAGCAATCGGTCTCGTATCCGTGCAATAGGTCAACTTAATGCCACGTCTTGACGGACCCAAAATCATATCCGGCGTATATACCTTGCCCTCATACTCCACCGTCTCGCCCTTTTGGAGACGATTCCAGCACCGCATCGGCACATCATTTTCCTTCGCCTTGTCCGGCTGGAAACGACCCGCGCGATCAATGCGCTGCGAATAACCGTAGCACACTACGTTGTGGCTTACGCGGAATGCATCAATCGTATAGCCATTCAGGCAAATGCTCTCCGAAGCCTCCGTAAGCTCATGAAATTCAAGCGGAAACGGCAGCTCCGGCGCGATAACGCGCAGTGCGTCTACTACCTGCTCCAAGCCCTTCGGTCCGATGAGTGTTACCGGCTTCGTACGCTCCGAATTGCCCATGGACAGTAACAGTCCCGGAAGTCCGCTAATATGATCACCATGAAAATGCGTAAAACAGATGACATCGATATCATGACAGCTCCAGCCCTTTTTGCGGATGGCAACCTGCGTTCCTTCGCCGCAATCTATGAGCATGCTGCTACCATTAAAGCGCGTCATACACGCAGTCAAGTGTCGATTCGGCAACGGCATCATTCCGCCGGTACCCAACAGACATACCTCGAGCATAGCACTCACCTTCCTTTCCGCAGACTACACCTCAGTCTGCTCCTCTATCGTCACCGGAATCACAAATCCGGATACAATCCGATCATAGCACGCCTCGCAAAGAACAAAGCGATGGCGCTCCAAGTCCTTCTCGGAAAAATAACCCCACTCCTTTGTTACCGACAGCGCGTCCTCCTTTTGGCTCCCGGCCAAGCTTCGACCACAGCCATTGCAACAAACCTCGTTCATCCTGTGTACCTCCCATTCGTTCATAATCCTTTTGCCTCCCTATTATAACGAAGATGTATACAGGATACCTAGTGGGAAATCAAGGGATGGTGGGATACCAATAAATTCGACCGTCCTCCGTCGGCTTGCGATAAAAATTCTTTCTTACGCCCGCAAGCTGAAAGCCCATCCTCTCATACAGCGCAATCGCCGGCACGTTCGAATCGCGAACCTCCAAGGAAAATGCCCCGGCTCCACGTCGCTCACCTTCGGCAATCAGCTGTTCAAGCAGCACCGTGCCGATTCCGCGTCGTCTAGCCGCCTTAGCCGTTGCGATATTCGTAATCTGTCCTTCTTCTCCGACCACGACCATCCCCGCATAACCGAGAACGATTCCCCCCTCGACCGCCACTAAGTAGCAGTACTCCGGTCTTTCAAGAAGCTCATACAACTGTGCCTCACTCCAAGGCTCCGAGAAATTCTCCAGTTCCAATTGCGCAACCTGAGGAACATCCTCCGCGCGCATCAATCTATACTCCATGTCGCTCAGCTCTTTCCCGTTCCGCCTGCGATTGACGAAGGTATTCCGGAACGAATTCCACAGCACTTACCACCTGTCCATTCGCAAGATAGTGTCCCGCCAGCCATCCGAGCGAGCCCGCACGCTGCTTCGCCATGTGCGCCGGGGCCAGACGATATGGTACTGTAATCGTCTCCTCAATCAGTCTGCGATTCACCGAAACGCCGTCTCCGAGGAAGACGATCGGTCTTCCCAGAGCATTTGCCTTACGGAAGATCTCCTCTGCCATAATGCAGCACTGCGGCTCGAGCACACGAAGCTCATCGCCGACAAACTCAAACAAGCCGGTGTACACCTGCCCACGTCTTGCATCCATCAACGGGCAAATCACACTTTCCGTACCGTGATAATTGCATGCCAAAGCATTTACCGTCTCAACCGGTATGATCGGTTTATTCCACACCATTCCGAGTCCCTTCACGGTCGATGCTCCGATGCGAAGTCCGGTAAATGAGCCGGGGCCTGCCGCAATCGCAATTCCGTCAATCGTACTCGGATCGGTCTCCGTCATACGCATCAACTCATCAATCATCGGAAGCAGCGTCTGGGAGTGCGTCTTCTTATAATCCACGGAGTATTCCGCCACCAAAGCATCCTCTGTCACCAATGCGATGGATGCCACCACTCCGGAACTGTCCACTGCAAGTATCTTCATAATCTCTACCTCGTCGATTTCCTGCAGGGAACTCGTTCCGCGCAGGTCCATCCTCTTATTCCTTTATCGAAATTCTGCGATAGGACAATCCCTTCGTCAGATCCTTCTCAATCGTCATCCAAAGAACATCCGCAGGCAACAGTTCTTCTATCTGCGATGCCCACTCAATAATGCACACACCGTCACCGAAAAGATACTCCTCAAATCCGAGCTCATACATCTCTTCCGGGTCCTCAATGCGATACGCATCAAAATGATACAGCGGGAGACGTCCTTCACGGTACTCCTGCAATATTGTAAATGTCGGACTGCTTACCGGCTCCGTAATTCCGATGCCCTTAGCAAGTCCTTTTACAAGCACCGTCTTGCCGACACCCAAATCGCCTTCCAGGCAAATGATACTTCCGGGAGTCAGCTTACCGCCCATCAGCTCTCCGATACGAAAGGTGTCCTCCACGCAAAAGCTCTCCAGTACCATGCTCATTCCTCCATCAAAGCGCTTCCGTCTCTTCAGAAGCCACCATCCTACTGCAGCTTCTCCCGCAGCAGCTCTTCCAGCGCACCCGCATCTTCTCCGAGCAAATCCTTCGGAAAGATAAATGCACTGTTCTTCATCACATATGCGTAAATATAGTTTCTCGTAATCTTCAGCTTGCGAATTCGCTCATAAGGAATCTGCTCCTTCGCATCACCCTGCATTACCGTAATGCCCTTCTCGCCCGCCGTATACGTCGTGTACAGCTTAGCCTCATCCAGCGCACGCGCCTGCTGCATTGCACGAAGAGTCGTCGTTCCGAATGTCATCCAAGCCAAGAAAACCGCCACGATTACTAAGATGATCTTCACCTTCTGCGTATAGTCGCCGAATATCAGGCTCCATATCACGAGTGCCATCACAAACCAAAAGGTCACGCCGTTGATGCCGGTAAGTGCATAACGCATCGAAAAGCTCCAGATGTCTCGAAAACGCATAACATACGTCAGCGAAACTCTACGTCCGCCTTCCGGCTCCATGTCTTCCGGTTCCATATCCTCCGGCTCCATGCCTTTCGATTCCGCGCTTTCCTGTGTCATATCTTCCTGCAGCAACTCCGTCTGTTCCGCTAGTTTCTCCGACACCTCCGCCTCGTTCTCGGCCAAAATATATTCCTTATTCTCTTCCATCTTCCCAACCTCACTGTATCGATTGCGCTCGCTCATACCTCACACTCACAGGCGAGTAGTTTTCCGAGGAAGGAGCTTGCTCTTGAAACCAAAAATCAATCTGTCGCCACCTCGTAACACACTCGTGTCCGCAAAGGGTGCAACAGATTGATTATAGCAGAAAGTCGGCAGCTTCGCAAGTGGATTAGCAGCCGCCTATCTGCACCTACTTCTTAAGCAAAAACCGAATCTTTTTATATAGAAAGAAGGTAATCACCGCAACCAGTCCGTACTTCAACAGATTGAACGGAGCCACCGCGAACAATACAAATGTAAGCATGTTATGAATGCTTGCATTTTTATCGGCACCCGCACCGATAATCGCATTGATGTCCATATGAAATGCTTCTGCGTAAGCCGGAAGCGTTAAGTACACATTCAAGAAACAGCTGAGAAGCACTACACTCACGGTTCCCACGACAAGGCCAACCACAGCCGCCTTTCTCTTCTTCCACGCATAGTATATAATCGATGCCGGAACGACATAACAGCAACCGGAGCAGAAATTAGCGAATTCTCCGACAAATGCAGTGTCCGTACCGTCTATAAACAGATTGACAAACACCTTAATAAACTCAATGTAGACGCCGGCAACCGGACCCATGGCAAAGCCACCGATCAACGCCGGAAGATTTGCAAAGTCCAGCTTATAAAATGCCGGGAAGATTGGCAACGGAAATCCGATGACCATCAGTACAACACCGACTGCTGCCAGCATTGCAATTCTCGTCATACGGTACAATCTTGCTGAGCTGCTCGCCTTTTCCTTGGTCTCTCCCTTGGCACGATCGATTGCCACCTCCGCCAGTTTGGAAATGACTACGATGGCAACAACAACTCCGACTGCCATCAACAGAAATCCAAGATTGTCGCTCGCCTGTGCAAACAATTCTTTAAGCCTATTCATGTGAAAACACCTCTCATTTCCGTGCACGAATACCCCGCATCCGAAGGACACAAAAAAGCCCCCGCTGCTACGGGGGCATAACAAACCAAAACATACGGCGATTTCTCACCACATGATTCATTCCATTCAGACTATACTGCCGGTTCCGGAATCACACCGGATCAACGCCTAAGCGCTCGCGGACTTTACCGCCGATCGGGAATTGCACCCTGCCCCTGAAACATGCACATTTCATTATTCTTCCGCATCTTAACCTATTGCAACGCATTTGTCAATAGGAAAATGCCTTTCATCGCTCGGTCGTAATGGTGTAGCCGCCACCATGCATCGTCATCACAATGGCGCCTTGCTCGTCTGTTCGGTATATCGTTGCACCGACATCCCCAAGCCGCTCGATGCAAGCCGGATGTGGATGTCCGTATCCATTCTCTCCGACACTCACTACCGCTATATCCGGAGACATTGCCTGTAGGAATTGCTTGCCCGAGGAAGAATTGCTGCCGTGGTGGCTGACATAGTAAATATCGCAGTCAACGGATTGACCGCTTTCCAACAGCTGCTCTTCTCTTTGCAAGGTTGCATCGCCGCCTACCAGCATCCGCACCCCACCGTACTCAATCATGAGCATTAGCGACTGATCGTTGTCGTCGTAGCTCGGTTTGCCGATGGAAAGCACGCGAATATGCAGATTGCCGAAGCTTTTCTCCCAGCCCGCCTCGGGATGTGTCCATAGAGCTCCCGTATCTTCGACGGCGCTCACAAAGGAATTGTACGTCTTTGTCTCCTCCGCATAATCCGGTCCCAACACCTCGGGCGCCCCATATACTCTAAGAGCACCGATGAGGCCGTTGATGTGGTCGCTGTCATAATGCGTTGCCACAATGAGTGACAGTCGCTCTACACCTCTACGTTCAAGATAACTGACTACATAGGACGATGCTGTTCGGCCACCGCCATCGATCAGTATCGACTCTCCCTCGTACAGAATGAGAATCGAGCTGCCTTCGCCGACGTCCAGAAAATGCACCTCGGGTCCCTGCTCGTCCCACTCCACCGAGTCGGTCGGTGTCGCCTGTCCGGGTGTCGCCTGTCCGGGAGAAGTCGGTACGGGCGTTGCCTGTTCCGGCGTTGTCGGTCCCGGTGTTGCCTGCCCCGGTGTTGTCTGCTCTTGGCCCGGAGGCGTCATTGTACTATCCGGCTTATTCGTAGCATTTGCCAACAAATAAACGAAAAGCAGCCCTGCCACTATCAGCAGTAGCAGGACTGTTGTACTTCGGTTATTCCTATTGCGGTTAACCACGTTCTCCCTCCACGCACCATGCGGTGCACCTTATTGCTTCAAACCTCGGGATGGCTTCCCTCAGGACAGCTCCCCCAGGGTGATTTCGCTCTCTTTACAGCTTCTCCGGCGTGAAGTAACTACTTCCCCGCACGTTTCAGCTCATATCCGACAATCAAGCGGCTACGCGGTGTCAACTCTCGCAAGCTCGTAAATCGGTACGGCATCCCTCGATTGCTGTAACGATTGTATACGACAAACGTTCCGTCCGTATCACGGCGATAGAAAATGAGATGCGCTCCCGAAAAGAACGGGCGCTTCGTCCAATACGCCAATATTCCGGCTTCCGCCTTCTCCAGCTTCTTCATCGAAAATCGCATACGACAAGACAAATGCCTGCGCCGGAAAAAGAAGCCGATTGCAAACGGAAAGGTTCCGAGCCACGCGAAAAACGGTGCAGCATATAGTTCCAGCTCACGCATTACCTTCGGAAGTGGTACTCTTTTTCCGAGATACAACAAGCCGTTGTATACGGCAATCGGACCGCAACCGCAATGTGCCGCATTTGCCATGCCGTAGCGAAGCTGGCGGAGCGGCTCCAGCGACTGCCCGTTCAGATAGCCCTCCGGTACCGGAACGCATGTATTCTTCTTTAGATTACCCGGCCATATCATAACAAATTACCGGCACAATCTTCTGGAGATTTCCCAAAGGGACTCATCGATATCCTTCTGCATAGCGAGAGCCTCTTTCATATCCATATCCGTAAACTCACCATTGCGGAAGCATACCACGCGATTCGAGCCGCCGGAAACCAAGATATCTACTGCCTTTGCGCCCATCGCAGATGCAAATACTCGGTCACGGCAGGTCGGGCTTCCGCCTCTCTGAATGTATCCGATAATCGTGGCACGTGTCTCAAGTCCGGTGCCGGCTTCAATACGCTTCGCCATACCGTTCGAGTCGCCGATACCTTCTGCGTTAATAATAACGTGCAGCTTCTTGCCGAGCTTCTTCTTAGACAAAATGCGATCAATAATTGCCTGCTCGTCGTAATCGTAGCGCTCAGGCACCAAAATCTCCTCGGCACCATTGGCAATACCACACCAAAGCGCAATGTGACCAGCCTTGCGGCCCATAACCTCGATGATACTACAACGCTCGTGTGAAGCAGACGTATCACGAACACGGTCGATTGCATCCATAGCGGTATTCAAGGCCGTGTCAAAACCAATTGTGTAATCGGTGGATGCGATGTCAAGGTCAATGGTTCCGGGAACACCGACAACATTCACGCCCTGCTCTGCAAGCTTCTCGGCACCACGGTAAGAACCGTCACCTCCGATGACAACAAGTCCGTCGATATTGTTCTTTTTGCAAATATACGCTGCCTTCTCCACACCCTCGGGTCTAAGCATTTCAGGACATCTCGCCGTATACAAGATGGTACCGCCCTTTTGAATAATATCCGCCACGCTGCGGGCATCCATATCAACGAAATCCTCGTCCAACAGACCGGAATATCCTCTTCTGATTCCCTTCACCTTTAATCCATTTACAATCGCAGTACGAACAACCGCACGTACAGCTGCGTTCATACCCGGTGCATCACCACCACTGGTCAATACTGCGATCGTCTTAATATCCTTGCGCTTTCCTTTGAGAAATGCCATCGTCTCTACCTCCGTATCTATTTCCTTATCGATTCCCTTAGACTACCTACCAAAGGCAATCGTTCCATACTTGACAAACAATCTTTTCTTGCCATAAGTATCTTCCAAACGTTCAAAAAACTCTCCGTCCGTCGGGACAGTCAAATTCTTCGGGAGCGGGAACATCTGCTTCTCTCCCGAACAATATGCAATGACCGGTGCAATGCCGTCTCCCAGCTGCAACTGCGAAATCAGCCTCTCCTTGTCAAGGAAGAATTCCTCCTTGCTATTGTACTGAATCCACAGCTCTCTCGGAACATCCTCAAAACTGCATACGCCTTGGCAAATGAGCTTCGCCGGTCTATCTTCCTCCACCGCCACTCTTCCTTTGATGAACAGACGTGCATCGGGATTCATAACATTGCGGAAGCGCTCATAATCCTTCGGGAATACGATGACCTCAACGGTACCATACATATCCTCGAGTGTCAAAAACGCCATGATGCTATTGCTACGCGTCGTCTTCATCGTCTTTGCTAATACGATGCCTCCGATTACCTGTACACTTCCGTCCTCAAGGCTCGGCTTATCCGTCTCCTCCGAAATTTCGAATTCCGACGTCTTGCATGTCGCATTTTTCTGAAGCATCGGCAGATAATCCTCCAGCGGATGTCCGCTTACGTAGATGCCTAGCACCTCTTTCTCAAGCGCCAACATCTCCTGCATCGAATATTCGCCGCAGTCCGGATAATCGTCCTCCTGCTCGCCTTCGTCCTCTTCCATGAATTCAAACAAGGACATCTGTCCGGTCAATGCGCGTTTGCGTTCAAATGCGATGCCGTCGATGATTCCGTTGTACACCTGCATCTTTTGCTTTCGCGTTCCCGGCAGACTATCAAATGCTCCTGCCTTGATAAAATTCTCTATCGTTCTTTTGTTGACTTCCTTGCCGGACAGTCTTGATATGAAATCGCTCAGCGAGCGGTAGATTCCACCTGCCTCGCGTTCACGTACCACCGCATCGATTACGGGACGACCGAGCCCCTTGATGGCAGACAAGCCATAGCGAATAACCCTCTCACCATCCACTACGCCTACACTAAAGCCCGAATAGCCCTCATTAATATCCGGCGGCATCAGGCGGATTCCCATCTGTTTCAGATTCGCGATATAGCCCGCCACCTTCGTCGTATTGTCAATGACCGAGGTCATAAGCGCGGCCATGAATTCCACGGGATAATAGTGCTTCAAATATGCCGTGCGATACGCCACAACCGCGTAACATGCCGCATGCGATTTGTTAAATGCGTACTTTGCAAAGTCCGTCATATCGTCGTATATCTTGTTGGCCACCTGCTCGGAGATGCCCCTTGCCATACAGCCCGGAACGCCTTCCTCTGCGTTGCCGTATACAAAGCTCTGTCGTTCCTTTTCCATAACGGCAGCCTTCTTCTTACTCATCGCTCGACGTACCAAGTCACTTCGTCCGTAGCTATAGCCGGCCAAATCTCGTACAATCTGCATAACCTGCTCTTGGTATACGATACAGCCGTATGTCGGCTGGAGAATGGGCTGAAGCTCCGGACAGTCATATCGAATGCTATCCTGATTCTCCTTACCCTTAATGTATTTCGGGATGAAATCCATCGGACCCGGACGGTACAAGCTGATTCCGGCAATAACGTCCTCCAGACTACGCGGCTTAAGCTCCTTCATGAAGCTCTTCATGCCCGCACTTTCCAACTGGAACACGCCCTCCGTCTTTCCGGAACAGAGCAAATCATATACTCCCGGATCGTCGTAAGGCACTTCGTCAATTCGAAACTCCGGAATGCGATTCTGTACCAGACGCTCTGCGTCTTTGATTACTGTAAGCGTTCTCAGTCCGAGGAAATCCATCTTCAAAAGACCGAGCTCCTCGAGCGTCGTCATCGGGTACTGCGTTGTAATCGTTCCATCACCCGAACAAGACAGAGGAACGTACTCATCTGCCGGAGCATTTGCAATGACAACACCGGCCGCGTGCATCGAGGTATGACGCGGCAAGCCCTCCAGCTTGCAGGACATCTCGATCAGCTCTCGCACCTCGGAGTCGGCTGCGACAAGACTCGACAGCTCCGGATTCATCTCCAAAGCCTTCTCGATCGTAATTCCGAGATCCATCGGAATCATCTTAGCAACCGCATCGCATCTGGCGTACGGAAGATCAAGTGCACGACCGACGTCACGAATGACTCCTCGCGCCGCCATCGTACCGAACGTTACAATCTGAACGACCTTGTCCTTTCCGTACTTGCGAACAACGTAGTCAATGACCTCCTGTCTACGTTCATAACAGAAGTCTATATCGATATCCGGCATCGTCAGACGTTCCGGATTCAAAAAGCGCTCAAAAAGAAGCGAATAACGAATCGGATCGATATCCGTAATCTGAAGCGAATAGGCTACAATACTACCCGCACCACTACCACGTCCCGGGCCTACGGGAATATCATTTTCCTTCGCGTAGCGAATGAAATCCCACACAATCAGGAAGTAGTCGACAAAGCCCATGTTTCGAATCGTCTCGAGCTCGTAGTTCAGGCGGTCCATATGTAATTCATACTCGTCCGGATATCGGTTTCGAAGTCCGTCCAAGCAAAGCTTCTGAAGATATTCAAATGGCGTGTAGCCATCCGGCACATCGAATTTCGGAAGTTTATATTCGCCGAAGGTAATCTCCACATGACAACGGTTGGCGATCTCCCACGTGTTCTCAAGCGCCTCCTTTGCATACGGGAACAGACGCTCCATCTCCTCGGGCGACTTCATATAATACTGGCCGCCATCGTAGCGCATACGGTCCTCATCGCTTACCTTCGCCTGCGTCTGTATGCACAACAAAACGTCGTGCGCCGTCGCATCCTCCTCGAGGACGTAATGGATATCATTCGTCGCAACAAGCGGAATGCCGGTCTCGGCATGAAGTTGCAAAAGAGACTGATTCACGAGTCGCTGATCCGGAATTCCGTGATCCTGCAGCTCCAAAAAGAAATTACCCTCTCCGAAGATGTCCTGCAGCGCAAGTGCACGCGCCTTACCTTCTTCGTACAAGCCCATGCGCATCGCCGTGGCAACCTCTCCCGCAAGACATGCCGAAAGAGCAATAATCCCCTCGTGATATTGCTTCAGTAATTCATAATCCACTCGCGGCTTATAATAAAAGCCTTCCGTAAAACCCTTCGATACAATCTTCATTAGGTTCTGATAGCCCTGATTGTTTTCCGCCAGCAAAACCAAATGATAGTATCGCTTATCCGTCATTGCCCCTTCTTTCTCGAAGCGGGAGCCGGGAGCCACATACACCTCACATCCGATGACCGGATTGATTCCTTCCGAAAGACACGCACGATAAAAATCGATCACACCGTACATAACGCCATGATCGGTAATCGCCAATGCATCCATGCCGAGTTCCTTCGCACGATGCACCATCTCTTTTATCTTGCCGGAACCGTCCAAAAGACTGTATTCCGTATGAACATGCAAATGCGTGAATTTCATAGGGTCCCTTTCTCCTAATTCCATGCCACCTGTAGTATCAGGGCAATCACAAGGCCTGCCAGTACAATGCCCTCCAGCACGAGCATCCGATTGCAAATGCGGATGTTGTTTCGGTGCATCAAGAGCTCTTCACGGTATCTTCTTCGCTCCTCTACCTCTTGTCTCATTCGTGCATCATAGCGAAGATCAAATTCATCCATCGGTGCTTTCTGTTCGTCCTGTAAATGTTCCGCCTGAAGCTCCATACCGGCCTCTCCTTGTTGAATAAACTTTTACTCATCTATTGTATCACATTCTCGGCATTTTAGGAAGATGATTTTCCAAAAAGAAAAGCCTCGGAGACAAAATCCCCGAGGCATATTGTACCGGTTTTGTTATCGACTGTTATCTTCCGCAGAGGTATGCTTCGATTCCATCCATAGCTTCCTGCTCATCCGCACCATCGACAGTAATCGTAACCTCAGTTCCGGTCGGAAGTGCAAGACTCATCATTCCCATAATGCTCTTAGCATTTACACGCTTGTTGCCACACTCCACATAAACACGACTGTCATAACGACTTGCAACCTGTACCAGCATAGCCACCGGGGTTGCCTCCAATCCGCTCGGGATGTTAATGGACATTGTCTTCGAAATCATGGTATTCCCTCCTTTATGCGTTGTACCGAACTCTCTCCTGTCAGACGTCGGTACGTCCGTTGCTGTGTTGATTGCACACGGAAAATGCTTCGCTTCCGCAGTGCCTCTTCCTATCAGTGAAGCTTACTCACCGTCTAAACTACTTCTCAAACGCTCCGCTATCTCCGATAGCTTCTGCAATCGATGATTCACCCCGGAACGTCCTAAGGGCGGCTCCATCAATTCTCCCAACTCCTTCAGTGACGACTCCGGATATTGCAAACGAAGCATTGCCACTGCTTTCAATTCCTCCGAGAGATTCTCGAACCCTCTCGTCTCGCGAATCAATTCAATGTCCATCACCTGCTTCTTAGCCGCAGCAGCCGTCTTTTGCAGATTCGAAATCTCACAATTGACGCGACGATTGATACTTCCGCGAAATTCCTTCATGGCACGTTCGTTCTCAAACTCCATCAAGGCCACATGCGCTTCCATCACCTTAAGGGCATCCGCAATCTGCGAACCGTCCTTCAGATAAAGGGCATATGCATGTCTGCGCGTTGTCAGCTTCGGTTCACAACCGAATTCCTTCATACACTCGGCTACCAGCATCGCCAATTCCTCGGTCGGCATCGCAATCTCAAAATGATACGACTTCGCCGGGTCGTTCATGGTACCCGCCATCACAAACAGCGCTCGAATCCAGCTTCTCATACAACAGCTACGCGAAAGCATCGCCCGCAATCCGATCGGTGCAAGGCGGCCTTCTGCGGATATCCGCAAGCCGAGTGCCTGCAGCAATTCGCCAATCTCGTTCTCCCCACTAAGTATGAGTCGATACGAAACCTTCTTCTTGTCGCTGTCCGAAACCTCTTCGACAACAGCTTTCATATTATATGAGTTTTTGATAAATGTAAAGCACTTTTTCACCAATAACTCATTTTCCGATGAAAAGATGAGTTCTTTCCGGCCATTTTGCGCATTTTCAACGGTCGCGCCGAGCAAAAGCATGCCCGAAAGCTCTGCCGCCCTACAATGTCTCGCATTTGGCAGCTTCTCGCTCAATTCCTTTTTCACATCACTCGCAAATGACACGATGTTCGTTCCTTTCTCCCTCCAGCCGCATATGGGCTATGCAAAATCACCGAGAAAACGTACTTCGGTTTCCAGGCGCACGCCAAATGCGTTCCACACACGTTCCTGCACCAGCTTGATCAGAGCATACACATCCGAGGCGGTTGCATCTCCGCGATTGATCACAAAGCCGCAATGCTTTTCCGATACCTGCGCACCGCCCACGGAGAAGCCCCTGAGACCTGCATCCTGAATCAGCTTTCCCGCAAAATAGCCCTCCGGACGCTTAAAGGTACTTCCCGCACTCGGATACTCAAGCGGTTGCTTCTCTCTGCGGCGACTCGACAAATCGGCTACCGTCTCGGCAATTGCCTCCTTATCTCCGCGCTCCAATCGAAATGTGGCCGCAACTACGATATAGCCTTTCTCACCTACCAGGCTATGTCGATATCCAAGCTCCAGTTCTTCAGCCGGAATCTCCGACAGCTGTCCGTCCGTCGCCAACACCGTCACACTGTGCAGCCCATCCTTAATCTCTCCACCATAGGCGCCGGCGTTCATCACAACGCCACCGCCGATTGTTCCCGGAATGCCCGTCGCATATTCCATCGCAGCATAGCCTTGCGCGCAAAGCTCCTTCGCAAACACGGTCAAAAGCATGCCCGCGGGAGCGGTAGCATAGGTGATATCTCCACAGCTTTCATATTGAATCTCGGCGTCCTTCGTCTCCATACGGATTACAACGCCCTCCACTCCCTTGTCAGAGACAAGGAGGTTACTTCCGTTGCCGATAACGACGTAGGGCACCTCATAAGTTTTACACAGCTCAATCGTCGCCTTCAGCTGTTCAGCCTCCTGCGGAATCACATAATACTCCGCGGGGCCGCCGACACGAAAAGTCGTGTGCTTTGCCATCGGCTCCTGTTCAAAATATGTTTCTTTCGAATACAATGCACTAAGTGCCTGTTCAAATTCCTGCTTTCTACTCACAGCATTCCGTCCTATTCTCAATCATTCTGCCGGAAGCGTCATCTTCGCCGCTCCGAAGATACCCGCATCATTTCCGAGCTCCGCCAGGCGAAACTCCTTTCCCTTGAGGGGGCCAAACAAATTCTCATTATAACGCTTCTC
This sequence comes from Lachnospiraceae bacterium, assembly GCA_045597165.1. GTDB lineage: Bacteria > Bacillota > Clostridia > Lachnospirales > Lachnospiraceae > ISDg. The sequence goes on from JAZODS010000009.1 coordinate 15,455, forward strand.
GATCACGTCGAGCAAAATCGTACCGGCACGACTCACTCCGCCGCCGATTACGAACACCTGCGGATCTGCCACTGCTGCCACATGCGTAAGTGCAAGAGCCAAATACGCACCGAGTCGGTCAACCATAGCGTATGCAAATGCATCGCCCTTTTTGGCCTCATCGAAAATGTCCTTCGCCGTAAGCGTCTCAAACTCACGCAGCGTCGACTGCACGTCGGATACCCGCAGCTCCTTCTTCGCCATCCGCACAATGCCGGTCGCCGAAGCGTACTGCTCCAGATGTCCGTGTCCTCCGCAACCGCACAAATCGGTTTCCGTCGGATTCACAATGATATGACCGATTTCGGCTGCCGCACCGTTGCTGCCGCATACAATCTCACCATCCAAGATGAGTCCACCGCCGACACCGGTGCCGAGCGTAATCATCAGCAGGCTGTCATATCCGCGACCGCCACCCTTCCATTGCTCGCCGAGTGCCGCAACATTTGCATCATTGCCGACAAGGACCGAGACTCCACCGAGGAGTTCCTCCATAATCGTGCGTGCATTGAGATTTCTCCAGCCGAGATTCGGACAATGAAGCACCGTGCCGTCGGAAAGCACCGCACCCGGAACTCCCAGTCCGACACCGCTCACGTCCTCTTTTGCAATCTGCTTCTCCGCCAACTTGGCAAGCACAGCCCTCGCAATGTCAGCCGGCACATTCTCTCCGTTGCCGGTTCTGTCGGTCGGAATCTCCCACTTGTCAAGCAACTCACCCAACTCGGTGAACAGGCCGCATTTTACCGTGGTTCCGCCGATATCTACACCAAAACAATACTTCATATTGTTACCTCTGTTACTGATTCTTCATCAGATTGTTCGTCACACGCTTGTAAAGCTCCTGTGCCGCATTGTAGCCCATCTTCTTCTGACGATAGTTGATTGCCGCCGCCTCACAGATGATTGCGAGATTTCGACCCGGACGAATCGGAATTCGGTTGCACACAATCTTGTTGCCCAAAATCTCCGTATAATTCTCTTCAAGGCCAAGTCGATCGTACTCGCGGTCGCGATCCCACTCCTCAAGCTGAATCACAAGGTCAATGCCCTGCATCTCCTTTACACTCTGTACACCGTACAGGGTCTTAACGTCAATGATACCGATGCCTCGCAGCTCAATCAAATGCTTCGTCACATCCGGAGCCGAGCCGAGCAACGTATCGTCACTTACCTTCTTAATCTCTACTACATCGTCCGAAACCAAACGATGACCACGCTTAATCAACTCAAGAGCAGCCTCACTCTTACCGATGCCACTCTCACCGGTAATCAGCACACCTTCACCGAATACATCGACCAATACACCGTGAATGGAAATGCGCGGTGCGAGCTGTACCTTCAACCAACGTACTACCTCTGCCACCAGTGCGGTCGTCTCCATCGAGCTTCCGAACAAGGGCACGCCCTTCTCAAGCGCCAACTTCTTCATGCCCGGGCTTACCTCAAGATTACGACAGAAGATAATACAGGGAACCCCATAACCCATCAGACGGGAAAAGCAAGCGTGGCGCTGCTCTGAGGTCATCTCATTCTGATACATGAATTTGTACTCAACGTTACCAATCAACTGAATGCGATCCTTGTCGAAATCGCAGAAAAATCCCGCTAACTGAAGTGCAGGACGGTTAATCTCCGGCTTCGTAATCATACGTCCGGCAATATCGATCTCAGGCGTCAAATTCACCAACTTCATCTTGTCAACCAGCTTTTGCAGTTCTACCTCGTACATAGTTCCCCTTTCCGGCGGCACGCTCTTCTCCTTTGTGTGCCCATTCCTTCGCATCTATTATATGCTACGCCTACGGCAAATGCAATCAATTTTCTTCCGCCTCACCGGCGCTCTCGCCTTCCGCAGCCGCGCTGTTGTCGTGTAAAAAGTCATATACCGATTCCGCAACGCGCAGATTCATTCCCGGAAGCTGTGACAGCTCCTCGGCGGTTGCTTTCTTCAGCTCCTCCATACTCCGGTAATATTTCATCAGCGTACGTCTTCGTACCGCACCGATTCCCGGGATGTCATCCAACTGAGAATGCACCTGCTCCTTCGTGCGAATGCTACGATGATATTCTATCGCAAAGCGGTGCGTCTCATCCTGAATTCTCGTCAGTAATGCAAATGCTTCCCCACCGATACGAAGCGGCAACTCGCATCCGCGGAAATACAAGCCTCTCGTTCTGTGATGGTCGTCCTTCACCATACCGCAAACCGGTATCGTAAGGCCCAATGAAGCAAGCACCTGCTCGGCAATTCCGACCTGACCCTTTCCACCGTCCATCAAGATCAAATCCGGATACCGCGTAAAGCTGTTGCTCAGTTCCTTCTCTCTGTCCTTCTCACCATGCAAAAAGCGCCTCGTCAGAACCTCTTCCATCGACGCGTAATCGTTCGGTCCCTGAACGCCCTTGATACGGAACTTGCGGTACTCCGCATTTCTCGCCTTACCATCCACAAATACGACCATCGATCCCACGCTATGGAATCCGCTGATATTCGAAATATCGTACGATTCCATACGATGCAGCTCTTCCATTCCGAGCAGCTCGGCCAACTCCTTTACAGCACCGGTTGTACGGCTCTCCTCGCGAGTAATCTTCTCGAGGTCGCGGTTCAAAACGAGCTCCGCATTTTGCTTAGCCAGCTGTATCAAGCGTTCCTTTCCGCCGATCTTCGGCACGCGGAAGGTCACGCCGCGTCCCTTCTTTGCACTGAGCCACTGCTCCAACAGCGGTGCATCGTCCGGCTCCGCCTCAACCAGCAGCTCCTTCGGTATATACGGCGTTCCGGCATAATACTGCTTTACGAACTCCGAAAGAATCTCGCCCGGAGCGCGCTCATTTGCCTCCGACATATGAAAATGCTCTCTTCCGAGAAGCTTGCCACCGCGCTCAAAGAACACCTGCACTACGCAATGTCCGCCCTGAGAAGCCATCGCGATGATGTCGCGCTCCTCGTCGTGCGTATCGGTCGCCTTTTGCTTTTGCGAGAGTGCCTTAACGCGATTCATCAAATCGCGATAGCCTGCTGCCACCTCGAATTCCATCTCCGCACTGGCGGCATACATCTTCTTTTCCAAGGTCTCAAGCACTTCTTCGTAATGGTTGCTCAGAAAATGCAGCACACGCTCAACCATCCCGGCATACTCTTCCTTTGTCACCTTTCCGGCACAGGGCGCATCGCACTGCCCGATCTGGTGATACAGACACGGTCTACCCGTCCCGATTTCCTTCGGAAGACTCTTATTGCACGTACGAATTCGATAAATCTTTCTCAGCAAATCGATTGTATCGTTGATGGCTACGCCGTTGGCATACGGTCCGAAATACCGCGCCTTATCCTTCTTCTGGTCTCTGGCGAGCATGACGCGCGGAAAATCCTCCTGCACCGTAACCTTAATGTACGGATAGCTCTTGTCGTCTTTTAAGAGTGTGTTGTAGCGAGGGTGATGCTCCTTAATCAGGTTGCACTCGAGCACCAACGCTTCCAGCTCCGTATCGACCACAATGTATTCAAACCAGGCAACGAGCGAAACCATCTTTTGAATCTTCGGCGAAAGCTTGCTGCTCTCGCGAAAATACTGCCGCACTCGGTTCTTTAGAATCTTCGCCTTTCCGACATACAAAATCGTATCGCGCGCATCGTGCATGATATACACTCCCGGAGTAGCCGGAAGCTTCTTTAATTCCTCGGCAATATTGAAATCTCGCATCGTTCCCTCCTTTCCGCAACGATTCCGCCTAAGCGTTCGCCGCCAGTACAAAAAGCTGCCGCTCAAAGAAACGACAGCTTTTGATTCTTATTCTTGTCCATTTGTCAATTCAATCTCGGTAATCTCCGCAGGCTCCTCTGCCTTCTCGGGATATTTGATTCGATTGAAAATGCTCATAAACTGCTTGCCGGTAATGGTCTCCTTCTCAATCAAGAATTCCGCAGCCTCGTCGAGAATCTGCATATTCTCCGTCAGAAGGCGAATCGCTTCCTTGTAGCTGTTATCCATCACCTTGTGGATCTCCGTATCGATCTTTGCAGCGGTTGCATCACTGCAATTGAGCACCGTACGGCCCTCAAGATACTTGCTCTCTACAGACTCAAGCGCCACCATTCCGAATTCATCGGACATACCGTAAAGAGTAATCATCTGGCGTGCAAGGTTCGTAGCACGCTCGATATCGTTGCTTGCACCGGTCGTAATGGAGTTGAACTTCACCTGCTCTGCCGCACGACCGCCGCAGAACGTCTTAATCATCGTCAAAATCTCATCCTTGGAGCTGAGGTATTTCTCCTCCTCGGGTACCTGCATCGTGTAACCGAGTGCACCCATCGTTCTCGGAACGATCGTGATCTTCTGAACCGGCTCGGCATTTTTCTGAAGAGCCGCAATCAAAGCATGTCCTACCTCGTGGTAAGCCACAATCTTCTTCTCCTCGGGTCCGAGTATACGGTCCTTCTTCTCCTTACCGGCGAAGACAACCTCAACGGACTCCAGAAGGTCGGACTGCTTTACTACCGTTCTGCCTTCCTTTACTGCCAAGATAGCAGCCTCGTTAATGATATTCGCAAGATCGGAGCCAACCGCACCGCTCGTCGCAAGTGCAATCTCCTCCAAATTCACGGAATCGTGCATCAATACATTCTTAGCATGCACTCGCAAGGTCGCAATACGACCCTTCAAGTCCGGCTTATCTACGATAATTCGACGATCAAATCGACCCGGACGAAGCAATGCCTTATCAAGTACCTCCGGTCGGTTGGTTGCCGCAAGGATAACGATACCCTTGGACGTATCAAAACCATCCATCTCCGCAAGCAACTGATTCAACGTCTGCTCACGCTCGTCGTTGCCACCGCCATAGCGGCTGTCACGACTCTTACCGATTGCATCAATCTCATCGATGAAAATGATACACGGTGCCATCTGCTGTGCCTGACGGAACAAATCACGTACTCGAGAAGCTCCGACACCGACATACATCTCTACAAAATCCGAGCCCGAAAGCGAGAAGAACGGAACCTTTGCCTCTCCCGCTACGGCCTTCGCGAGCAAAGTCTTACCGGTACCGGGAGGTCCGACAAGCAATGCTCCCTTAGGAAGCTTCGCACCGATTCTCGTATACTTTGCGGGATCGTGCAGGAAATCCACCAACTCAAGCACAGAGTCCTTCGCCTCTTCTTGTCCCGCAACGTCCTTGAACGTCACGCCGGTTTCCTTCTCCACGTACATCTTCGCATTGCTCTTTCCAACGCCCATGCCGCCGATACCGCCATTCTTACCGAGCGAGCGGAACAACGCCCACATCATCACGTAAATCAACACGAACGGCAGTACATACATCACCAAAATATCAATAATGGTCGTACTCTTGTTTACAATCAGTCGACTCACCGGAATCTCCGCATCGACCAAAATAGTTACCAGCTCCTCATGATTCACGATACCGGTATAATAGGTCTCGATCATAGGGTCTTCCGTAGTGCTCTCTTTCGGATAGATTACAATCTTATCGTAATCCGTCTGAATCTCTACTCGCTCTATCGTACCCTTCTCAATCATCGTCATGAATTCATTGTAGGTTATCTCTTTGTTCTTCAAACCCGTAATGTATTCGCTGATAATCATGTATAGTCCTATGAATATGAAGAAGACAACGACCGTAGCCATTATGCGGGCCATTGATCCCTTCTTCTTATTGTCATTCTTATTCGGCTGCTTGTCCGAATTCGGGTTCTTGTTCTCCACTTGACACCTCCCATGTTACCTAGGCACATTATAGATGAAAGCGTATCAAAATACAACCCATACGCAGTGAATTTTTTATGAACGCATCAGCCCGATACGCTCCAGTCGCAGGATCGGCTCGAGCGCCTCGACTCTTCCTCCGGTCCTTAGCTGTGTCACTTCATACTGCTCGCATTGCTCCAATACAATCGGCGAGTAAAGCGAATACCCCATGCGTTTGATTCGGCGTCTCGGGAACTCCATCAAAATCTGCCCCTTACTTATGGATTCGCCCGATTCTACTTTTGTAGAATATATGCCGTGCGAAAGAAATTCGCTCTCCAACGCAATCTGAATGCGAAGTCGAATTCCTCCCTCGCCTTCCAAAAGCATTGCATGCCCCGAATGTGAGATTGCAACCACTCTTCCGTCAAAGGGTGCTCGCACCACGTCGTCCTTCGGCAGGATTGCAATCCCCGTCCCCATCTCCCCGCGTGCAAAATGCCGCTCCGGCACTTTTGAAAGCGGTACTATCTTCCCTGTCAGTGGTGACAGAATCTCTACATGCTGCATCGATATTCCCTCCGGGCCAAGCGATTACCTACATCCGCCGGCATCGCATTTTTCTATAGTATGAGAGGGTTATGCAAGCTTTATTCCGTTCGACGACAGCAAAAAAGGACGGTACTCTGCGCGGCGACATATCGTCTGCGCTTTCGTACCATCCTTATTTCTCATCAA
>JAZODS010000010.1:0-2717 GCA_045597165.1 Lachnospiraceae bacterium
CTTTCGAGAGCACATAGTTCTTACGAATTGCTTCGAACAACTTATGATAAAATCCCACCGGCATCAGACTCGGCGTACCGCCCCCTATGAAAATGCTCACAAGCTCTCCGCTCACATCTGCGGACAAGTCGGCCAAGTCTCTACAAAGTGCGTCCAGATACTTCATCCAGCTGTCTTCACAGCTTGAAAAGGACGTGAAATCGCAGTACAAGCATTTTTGCTTGCAAAACGGAATGTGAATGTACAATTCAAAGGGTGAATTATTCATCATCCAGCTTCAAAACGCTCATAAACGCCTTCTGCGGTATCTCAACGTTACCTACCTGGCGCATGCGCTTCTTTCCTTCCTTCTGTTTCTCAAGAAGCTTCTTCTTACGCGTGATATCACCGCCATAGCATTTTGCCAAGACGTCCTTGCGCATTGCACGAACGGTCTCGCGAGCGATGATCTTGCTTCCGACCGCAGCCTGAATCGGAATCTCGAACAGCTGTCTCGGGATTTCCTCTTTCAGCTTCTCGCACATCTTGCGGCCACGTTCGTAAGCGGTTTCCTCATGAACAATAAAAGAAAGTGCGTCAACCTCTTCTTTGTTAATCAAAATATCGAGCTTCACAAGCTTCGAAGGCACATAGCCCTTAAGGTCATAATCAAAGGATGCATAGCCCTTCGTACGTGACTTAAGCGCATCGAAAAAGTCGTAAATAATCTCATTGAGAGGCAAATCGTACTTCAAAAGCGCACGAGTCTGCTCCAAATAATCCATACCAAGGTAAATGCCTCGTCTCTCCTGACACAGCTTCATAATCGAACCGACGTATTCCGTCGTGACCATAATCTCGGCACTGACCATCGGCTCTTCCATATGCTCGATTTCAGACGGATCCGGCAGGTTCGCGGGATTTGAAATGTCAAGCACCGTTCCGTCGGTCTTATATACTTTATAGATAACACTCGGTGCGGTTGTAACCAAATCGAGATTATACTCGCGCTCCAAGCGCTCCTGAATGATTTCAAGGTGAAGCAAGCCGAGGAATCCGCAACGGAAACCAAAGCCGAGTGCAATCGATGTCTCAGGCTCGAACTGAAGTGCGGCATCATTTAGCTGCAGCTTCTCAAGTGCGTCACGAAGGTCAGGGTACTTAGCGCCGTCTGCCGGATACATACCGCAGTAAACCATCGGATTTACCTTCTTATAGCCCGGAAGGGGCTCCGCAGCCGGTCTCAGTGCATCGGTTACCGTATCACCGACACGAGTCTCCTTTACATTCTTAAGACTTGCGGTTATATAACCAACCATTCCGGCCGACAAGCTATCGCAAGGGATGAATTTGCCCGGACCGAATGTTCCGATCTCAACGACATCCGCCGTTGCACCGGTAGCCATCATCTTAATCTTAGAATCGGTCGTAATCGTTCCTTCCATGACACGACAAAAGATAATAACACCCTTGTAAGAATCGTATACGGAGTCAAAGATCAGTGCCTTCAACGGCTCGTCCTCATCACCGGTCGGGGAAGGGATCTTCTCTACAATCTGCTCGAGTACATCTTCAATATTAAGACCCATCTTCGCCGAAATGAGCGGAGCATCGGAAGCCTCCAAGCCGATAATGTCCTCGATTTCATGAATGACACGGTCCGGCTCAGCGCTCGGAAGGTCGATTTTATTGATAACCGGCATAATCTCGAGGTCATGGTCAAGTGCAAGGTACACATTTGCCAACGTCTGCGCCTCAATGCCCTGGGCCGCATCTACGACAAGAATCGCGCCCTCACAGGCAGCAAGGCTTCTGGAAACCTCGTAATTAAAGTCAACGTGTCCGGGAGTATCAATCAAATTGAAAATGTACTCCTGTCCGTCCTTTGCCTGATATACGGTACGAACCGTCTGCGCCTTAATCGTAATACCACGCTCGCGCTCGAGGTCCATATTGTCCAACACCTGCGCCTGCATCTCACGACTCGTCAACAAGCCTGTCTTCTCTATGATACGGTCAGCCAATGTAGATTTGCCATGATCGATATGTGCGATAATGCAAAAGTTTCTGATTTTACTTTGATCCGTCTTTGCCATCTGTTTCATTCCTTTGCTAAATATACAATCGAAAAAAGTATAGCATAGGCGTACAGGATTGACAAGTTGCTTTTACGATTCCCCCTTAAGAGTTTCAATCAACAGGGCCGAAAACGGTTTCATGGCCGCTTTTGCCTCCTCTACGGTATTCTGCTCTGTCCCGACCTCGGCCAGCAACGCTCTTTCAACGAGGTGCATATTGTACCGATACCCCTTTAGATAAATGCGCTTCATAAAGTTCGGGTAACGTTCATCTCCCAATTGCTTAAGTTGAAAGCTAAATGCGAGATTCCCCGGCAGATTCTCATTCGGCAAGTACGAAATCGGACCATTTGCATTCCGCGACAAGCCGTTAAAAAGCATTACCTGCGCAGTCGTCTTTCCACCGACCTGCGCGACTCTTTTCGCACCGCTGTCTCTATGAACATCGATGATGACATCAATGCTCGGATACTTCTTTAGATTCTCCTCCAGACCTACAAGCGCATTGTTATAGGATACATCGCGATTCACCACTCCGTCTTCCACGTCGTAGCGCGTCTTATCGTGAATCACATGATAGCCGGCGTCTCTCAGATACTCTGCCAACACTTCACCTACACCGACGACCGTATCCTCCCACGCACCTTCACGACTGTCGCT
>JAZODS010000011.1:0-15007 GCA_045597165.1 Lachnospiraceae bacterium
GAGGGCCGCGGAATCTACGACAACATCCGAAAAGCCATTCATTTTCTGCTGTCCTGCAACGCCGGCGAGATTCTGCTCATCGTCATGACCTTGCTCATGGGGCTGCCCACCCCTCTCGCTGCGATTCATTTGCTTTGGATCAACCTCGTCACCGACTCGATCCCGGCCATCGCCTTAGCTCTTGAGCCGCCCGAGGAAAATGTAATGCGAAGACCGCCCATCCCGTACGGAGCATCTCTCTTCGGCCGTACCACTACATGCCGCATTGTGCTGGAAGGCTGCCTCGTTGCCGTTTTGTCGCTCATCGCCTACATTCAGTACGGAACGACCTGCTGCTTTCTAGTACTCGCCTGTACCGAGCTACTGCACGCCTTGAACATCAAAAGTGACCGTTCCCTGTTTCGAAGCGGCCTCAACGGCAACCCGATGCTTCTGTGGTCCATTGTACTCGGGATTGCTCTGCAGCTGGCTTGCGTGTGCTTCGGGCCTCTCAGACAGCTCTTCCAAGCAGAAGCACTCTCACGTTCCGCATTGCTGTTTGGTCTAATGCTCTCCTGCGTACAAGTCGCTGTCGTAGAGCTCGAAAAAGGCTTGCTCGCCTTACGAAGAACACGTCGTAAGCGGGCATAGCAGACGCGCTATCCTCGCAATAAGCGTAAAACACTTTCACATCGCCGGCGGAAGCTTGCGCTCCGACTGGCGGTGTGAAGCTATGCAATCCCTACAGAGCCGGACGCCACGTCGAGGAGATTCCGCGGAATGCCGCCCAACCCGGATATTCCGCTGCCTCTCCAAGCTCTTCTTCGATTCGCAAAAGGCGATTGTATTTTGCCACACGATCCGTTCTGGACGGAGCTCCCGTCTTGATCTGTCCCGCGCCAAATGCAACTGCGATGTCGGCAATGCTCGTATCCTCAGTCTCTCCGGAACGGTGCGAAAGAATCGCATTCCATCCATGCTCCATCGTCATGCGGATGGCATCCACCGTCTCCGTCAGCGTTCCGATTTGGTTTGGCTTGATCAGCACCGCATTTGCCGCGCACATGCTCTGGCCCTTTCGGATTCGCTGCACATTTGTAACGAACAAATCATCCCCGACAAGCTGCACACGATCACCGAGCGAATTCATCAAAAGCGACATGCCCTCAAAGTCCTCCTCTGCAAGGGCGTCCTCGATGGACACAATCGGATAGCGATTGCAAAGCTCTTCCCAGTAGTGCACCATTTCCACACGGCTGCGAAGCTCGCCGCTCTTCCAAAACAGATAACAACCGGGCTTCCCTTGCTTTGCAGCCTCCTTTTCGAGCTCCGAAGCAGCCGCATCAATGGCAAGCATAAAATCCTTTCCTGGCAAAAAGCCTGCCTTTTCGATTGCGCGAACGAGTAGCTCGAGTGCCTGCTCATCCGAGGAAAGCGTCGGCGCATAGCCGCCCTCGTCTCCGACCGCGGTCGAGTAGCCCTCTTCCTTTAGAAGTCGCTTTAGTGTGTGGAACACCTGCGCACCATTCATAAGCGCCTGCGAAAAGCTTGTAGCTCCTACCGGTACGATCATGAATTCTTGAAGATTCAAGCTACTGTCCGCGTGCTTTCCGCCGTTTAGCACATTCATCATCGGAACCGGAAGCTTCACCGAATGGCTGCCTCCGAGGTAGCGGTAAAGCGGAAGGCCGACCGCATTTGCCGTGGCATGCGCGTTCGCAAGCGACACCGCCAGCAGTGCATTTGCACCGAGACCGCTTTTGTTGTGGGTCCCGTCTGCGGCGATCATAGCCTTGTCCACGACGCTTTGCATCAGCGCATCGGTATGGCGCAAGGTTGTCGCAAGCACGTGATTGACATTTTCCACGGCATTCAACACGCCCATCCCGAGATAGCGATGGACGTCTAAGTCTCTTAGCTCCACTGCCTCCGCTTCTCCGGTTGAGGCCCCGCTTGGCACACTCGCCCGTCCGACACTTCCATCACACAACCACACCTCTGCTTCCACCGTCGGATTTCCTCTGGAGTCCAATATTTCTCTTCCCTTCACCTGTTCAATCCGGTATTCCATATGCACCTCCGCAATAAAAAATGCTCTTTCGTGCGTAGTCTGCACAAAAGAGCATTGTCTTATGCTTTCACAAAATGCATCCGCTATTTCTTTTTTCCCGTGTGGAAGATCGTGCCGCACATTACGACATAATCGGCATAGGTCGCTTCCCACTTCTCGCTCGTTGCGCGGAAGTACAGGTACTTGAAATCTGTTCTCGGCGAAGCGAGAATGGCAATCGCCGCTTCGTTAGCGCGCTCCATCTTCGTCTTCTGCCAAGCCACGTCGTACTTCTTATTCATCCACATCGTGTAGGCCTTGTAGTAGCCTCCGCTCGCTACGGGCGAGAACTGTCCCTTTGCGTGGATTACCTGATACATCGTACCTCCCCAGTAACCGTCCTTCATTCGATTGAGAACGACCTGACCGATGCACTGCATCTCCTCGAAGCCCTCTGCGGTCAGATAGGAGCTACTGCACTCGGTATAGATGAGTGCGGTCAGCAAATCCACTTCCTTGGCATCCTTCGGTACCGTCTGTGCCGGTGCGCTTGTCGGCTTGGGAGTCGGCGTGTTCGTCGGTTTGGGAGTCGGCGTGTTCGTCGGCTTCGGCGTCGGCGTGTTCGTCGGCTTCGGTGTCGGCGTGTTCGTCGGACTCGGAGTCGGTGTACTTGTCGGGCTCGGTGTCGGCATCGGGCTGTCGGTCGGCTCGGGTGTCGGCGTCGGACTGTCAGTCGGTTCGGGTGTCGGCGTATCGGTTACCCCGTCCGTCGGCTCCTTCGTCGGACGGTTCGGCGCTTCCGTCGTCTTCTGTGCGTCCTGCGTCACAGTCAGCTTTGCACCCGCACTTTCCGCATCCTTGTTCCCGTTATGCTTCACAATCGAAGTAACAATCGATATGCACGCCACCAGTCCCATAACAAGCAACACCACTTGCAATACGTTGGCTAATTTATGGTTCATACTTCTCCTTACGTGGTTCGTATCGTGAACAACTTAAAATATTACGAATTTGTTACATAATATCAAAAGCCGCTCGGATTGTCAACCGTTACACAGTTTCTACACAACTACAGCCCTTGATGTTAGGGCATTTGCCTATGCAAACGGAGTATCCTTCAAAACAAAAAAGCCTGCTGCACGACGATGGAATTCGCAATGCAACAGGCTCATATTCTTTATCTTAGCTTAGCTCAGCTCAGAAGTACAGTGAGGGCAACGAGTAGCCTCGATGCTGATCTCAGACTTGCAGTAAGGACATACCTTTGTCGTCGGAGCAGCTTCTGCTACAGCTTCCTCTTCCTTCTTCTTTCCGAGGTCGGCAATCTTATTCATAGCCTTCACCATGAAGAATACGATAAGTGCCATGATCAAAAAGTGAATCAAACCGGCAATGAATGCTCCGTAGTTCAACGTTACAATTCCTGCAGTAGCCGCATCTGCCGGCGTCGAAGGAATCGGTGCATTGTCGGGATTGCTCAAAACTAAGAACATATTCGCCAAATCCATGTCACCAATAAAGCAACCGATGAGCGGCATGAAGATATCGTTCACCAAGGACGACACCAATCCGTTGAATGCAGTACCGATGATCATACCGACTGCAAGGTCGATCATGTTACCGCGCATGATGAATTTCTTAAATTCCTTAATCATAGTTTATCACCTTTCTCGTAGTGTCTGCCCACAAACGGACAGATGCTTCTGTATTCATTCAAATCGGGCCGGACTAAGCCGGCCCGTAGTGTTTCTTACTGTCTATCAAATGCCCATGTACTCCAGGAGCTGTTGGAAACGAAACGTCCGCCCTCCAACATACCACTGAAGCTCTCCATGTATACGTAGCTCGAAGTGGTCGGCTGTTCAATCCAAGAGTCGGAATATACGGTCATGTAGCCGCCTTCACCTTCATACTCGTAGAGATATGCTCTGTACTTGCAGCTCGTACCGTCCAAAAGGAACTCAATCGTAATCTCAACATCCATATAATCGGAATCGTCTCTCATCTCATCCTTGATTACCATGGTATAGACTCTTTCCTCGGTCTTGTATACCCAAGTACCGACAGCATCACAAGTAAGATCAAGCAAATCCTCATCGGTAATGTACTGGAACTCCCAACCGTCCTCGTTGTCATAGTAGTAATACATCGTTGCAGACAAATCCAAGGTCATCGCGCCGGCGTCAGCAAGCGTAAAGGTTACCGGAATATAAAGCGCTCTATTGTCCTGAGAAATCTCACCAAGCTGAAGGTTCTGAATGTCACCCTCGGAGTAGTAATAGTAATCACGGTAGTAGTAATACTCGTCCGAAGCTTCCAATTCAGCCTGTACATCATCCGAAGCAGGAACGTCCTTGTACGCGTCAACAAAGTCAACCGTCGAATCCACAACCTCTACCGAGTTGTAAGACCAGTAGTTACCGCCTGCGTAGTACTCAAATTCGATTTCAACGGTGAAATCATACTTCTTATATCCGTACTCACCGGTGCACTCGAAGGTAACGGTATCCGTCATGCCCTCGCCATCCAGCTTGTGCTCCTTTGCTTTCCAAGTTACATTCTCGTCATACATAGAGAAGTATGCGTCATCTACGGAAACGCCGGTGTAATCCATCTGCTCTTCGATATCCTCATCCGGGATATTGCCAATGAGCAAGACGGTCTCTTCGCCTCTCTCAACTTCCTTGCATCTCCAAGAGTCATCGTCTCTTACACGGAAATCAATCTCAAGGGGCAACGAAGTCTGTACAACGCCTTCCGTCAAGATCAAGGTACACTCAACCTTCGTACGGTCCTTGTCGTCGTTCATATCCACTTCTTCAACGTAAATGCAGTAGCCCTCTTCTGCTTCCTTTACCTCTTCGTGGGTAATCTTCACGTCATCCAAATCAATATCCTCATCAATAAAGCCTTCCTTCTGAAGAGCCTTAGCGATGTCGTTGTCCGTCGGCGGCTCAGCACCACAAGCGGTAAGCATACCAACGCACAAAACAGCTACGAATAATAACATCAAAAGCTTTTTCATCTTGTGTTCCTCCACATGTTTTTTCTTTTGACCGAGCTATCGGCTTACAAGCAAAATGCTCGCACATAACACCGTTCTCTGCCCATGTTGTAATTGCTCATGCAATTCATAGACCTACTATATCACGTTCCCGTAGTAAAGTCAATGATATTAACCCCGACTATTTTACTTCCGCCCTAGCCTCTCTTCCACGCCCGATTCAGGGCAAAAAGTACGTCATTTCCGTACATTAATTCAAAACCTCACGGTATACTCGTAGCGCATTTTTATAAAATATTCCGTCGATCACACTGCACGGAAAGCCCGCTCTGCGCAAAGCATCGTACAGCACCGAAAGACTTCCGCAGTCCGGCAACGCCTTATTGGTCGGTATTCCGTCGAAATCCGAGCCGAGTGCCACACATTCCGTGCCACCTACGCTTTGCAAATGCTTCGCGTGCTTCACTACCGCATCGATGATCTGCTCCTTCGTGTAGCTTGCGGAGAGCTCCTCCGAGCTATTTCCACGTCCCCACGGAACGGACCGGAGCAAAAACGGAAGATAATAATTCAACCCGATCACACCGCCGCGCTCCGCAATGCGCCGAATCAATTCATCCGGCAGATTTCTGGCGGAATCGCACACCGCCCTTGCGTTGGAGTGACTCGCTACAATCGGTTGCCCGGAAACCGAAAGTGCATCGGAGATGCCCTTATCCGACAGGTGCGACACGTCCAAAAGCATATGCAGCTCCTCCATCCGGCGCACGCACTCCTTGCCAAGCCGCGTCAATCCCATGTCCGTACCGCTTTTTCGCGCCGCGGTCGCTGCCGTTCCGAGCTCGTTGTTGTAATTCCACGTCAGCGTCATCATACGAACGCCGTCACGGTAAAGCTCCTCGAGACGCTCGATTCGCCCTTCCA
This sequence comes from Lachnospiraceae bacterium, assembly GCA_045597165.1. Lineage (GTDB taxonomy): Bacteria > Bacillota > Clostridia > Lachnospirales > Lachnospiraceae > ISDg. The sequence goes on from JAZODS010000011.1 coordinate 5,958, forward strand.
AGACGCCGCCCTCCTCTACTGTCAGCATCGCACCGATTTTGCCCGCGCGCTCCACCAAAAGCAGCTCCTCGTAGCTTCGTACCGGCTTCAGATAAGACGATGCCGCAGCCAAATGCCGCTCAAAGCACTCTCGCATCGCTACATACGCACCGTACGGCGATACGCAACGCTCCATGTCCACGAATATCGCAAAATTCTGCAGCAGATAACTCGACTCGCGAAGTCGCTTCGCATCCACGTGCAGAGCATTTTCCGTCAGGCTCCCTTCCTCGCCCGCAAGCTCCATGCCCCACAGCTTCTCGATTGTATCGCAATGCATATCCAAGACTTTCATGACTGTCCATCCTCGTTTCTTCTTTTCAAATGCTCGACAACATGGTACAATAAATGCAACTGTATTCACTAGGGGGATTCCATGCGTAAGCACTATCGATTTATTCTTATTGTATTAGCGTCTATCCTGCTTATGACCGCATGTGGCGGCAAAAATCCGAACGGCAATTCCGCCGCGACTCCGAGCATTTTGCCGGATTCCGATGGTTCTACCGACGTAGAACAAGGCATGGGTGACACCTATCTTCACGTCGAGGGCATGCGCTATCTCGAGTTTTCGAGTCCTTGCGACGGCATGAAGGAATTCGCAGAGCAATGTTTCGCAGACTATGCGATGTTGCAGCAGCAGCTCGACTCCTCTTGCGAGACAAGCTCCATCTTCGCCATGAACAACTCCGGCGAGATTTCTCATACACTGAACGATTCCGAGGCCGAGCTCGTTCGCCTCGGCTTGCGGTATAGCGAGCTGACGGGCGGAGCATTTGACATCACCAGCGAGCCACTGCGCCAGCTTTGGGACGTGTCCACGGAATATTTCACACTTCCGTCCGAGGATGTCATCTCTTACACCTTGAGTCTCATCGATTATGAAAATGTAACACTGAACGGTGGCGACTTGCAATTCGGCGTGAGCGGTATGATGCTGAACACGGCCGATCTGTTCGACGGCTATGCGCTGGATCGTTTTGCGACTGCTGCCAAGGAAAGCTCCATCACGGAGGGCATTCTTCGCATCGGGTCGCTCAGCTACTACATCGGCGCACCGAACGGCAAGGAGCATACGGTGTCCTTAACAACTCCGGACGGAGAAGCCTCTCGCGAGGTTGCTTCCATCAAGCTGTCCGATTACGCCGTCGCAACCGCTAACGTATACGACCAATACTACGAAGAGGACGGCACACTGTACCATCCTCTCTTCAATCTGCACACGGGCTACCCCGGTACAGCCGAATATGTTTCTGTCTTTGTCATCAGCTCTTCCGCCTCCCTGGCTCAGGTCGTGGCGAAGGCTTGCTATTCGCTTCCGCTCAACGAAAGCATTACGATGCTCTCGAACCTGCCGGATACGTATGCCATCTTCGTCGGTGCGGATGGTAATGTCACCTGCAGCGACGGACTGACCGACGCATTTGAGCTTACCGTGCATTGATACGCTACTCCTTACGCCCCACGGCGTTCAAAATAGCCCGGATCTCCGGTCAGCTTCCTTACAATGCCCTTCGGAAGCTTCTTATAGTGCTTTCCGAGGAAGAAGCCGATATACTTCGCCGCGCTTTGAAGGATGAATCGCGGCATCGTAAGATATCTTCTCTCGGCTGCCAACAGCTTCAGCACCTTTTTCACATAACGGAAGCCCTCCGACTCAGAGGAAAGCCCTCCAAACACCTCGGGGTGGTCCTTCTGATTCACGGCAATGTCGAAATTGCGGCGAAGCTGCTTCCACATACTATATTCATGCCAATGCTCTACCTTTGCACTTGCGTCGTACACAATCGTATAACCGGCGTCAAGTGCTTTTTTTGCATACAGCGTGTCCTCTCCGAACAAAAGCCCCTCTTCAAAGCCTTTTAACTGCTCAAATACCTCTTTGCGGTACAGGCAGCACACGTCCGAACAAAATATCGCCTTAATTCCGAGCGTCTTATACTGAAGACGGCTCTTCACACAGCTCTTGTCCGGATAATTGAAATTCTGCGTCAAGCGAGCAAGAATGTCCGCGGAGCTTCCGACTACTTGTCTGGCGTATACCGTCGCAGCATTTGCCTGCTGCTTCATCGCCTCCAACATACGCGCCAAAAGGCTTCGATCGCACGGCACAGCGTCCTGCGTCATACAAAGCACATACGGCGCCTCACAGAGCGCAATTCCGCGGTTTCTCGTGCCACCGTGGTCAAATGCCGCCTTTTCGAGCGACTCAACCGACACTTCCACACTCTGCGCACCGGAACAAGCGTCCCGCATCGCAAGAAGCTTCTCCGTCAGCTTCTCACACTCTTCCTCCTCACCGGAAAGCGTCAGCATAATTTGAAGCCTTCCCGGCAGGTGCTTCTGTCTATATAAGCTGTCTATCAGACGAAATAGCTTGTCATCCGGCTTGTACACCGGAATCACCACATCGACTCTCTCCAACATACTCCCTCCGTTCTTCCATCAAGCATCGTAGCTATCCAATAGCATAGCCATGCAAGCTCGCTCTATACTCCACCGGCACTAGCTTTCACCTTCCGTAGCCTTGGCCTTCCGAAGCTTTCTCGCATACAACACAACAAGCACTATCGCAAGCGACAGCAAAGCGCCGCTGCTATCAATCAACACATCCAGCACTCGACCGCCTCGTCCGTACACATGCGTCTGATGATATTCGTCCGAAATCGCGTACAGGACGGACACGACCCACGCCGGCAACGCGGCCAACAACGGTTCCACTACGAACCATTGGCGAATCGCCACAAAGAGGAGTACCGAAAGCAAAGCATATTCAAGGGCATGCGCCGTCTTGCGCACAATCCGAGAGATCAATTCACGACGAAGCTGAAATATCTCCGGTGCCCATTCCTCTTCGTCCTCGTAGATGATATCCGTAATCCCGTCGACAATCTCATCCGACAGTGCCTTTGAGGTTGTACTGTTCTGAGCGGAAAATGCGTAGATGACCACCATCCATGTTAAGACCGCCAAAAGCGACAATATCTTTTGCCATTGTCTTCCCTTCCTGTAAGTCATCTGTCTTCCTCCTTCGTACGGGTTACCATCACCCAATACTTTATCTTACCATAGAGTCGGCATTTGTTCAACAACCTCCGCTCAAACTCGTGCGGCAATCCCGAAATTCTCCCTCGCGAAAAAAAAGACAAAAAAGTTCTTGACATCTGAAATCGTTGCGTTATAATCACAGTATAAATGCATTGACCGAAAAGTAGTACGAAGATTTCTAACCTTTCAGAGAGCCGGGTAAGGTGAAAGCCGGCAGGAGCGAACTTCCGAATTCCTTTCGAGAGCAGCGTGCTGAACCACCTTCGGTGCAGTAAGTTACGTCGGGATCGCCCGTTATAGCGATACGGTATCGCAATGTGTACCGGACAAGGACGGTGTATGTACATCGTTGAATTGAGGTGGTACCACGGGAAAGTTCTCGTCCTCTACGGAGGGCGATTTTTTTGTTTTTACGGACCATTTTCCTCTCTCCTCACACATGCGATTTTTCGGCACCCCGTGCCGATCTGGACTATATTTTTGAAAGGCGGGATTCATTATGAAACAACCAAAAGTACACAAAATCTATGATCCGGCAATCGAATGCATGGATCGCGAGCAGCTGCGTGAGCTGCAGGGAAAGCGCTTACACGACACCGTGAAGCTTGAGTATGAAAATGTGCCGCTCTATCGTGCACGCATGGACGCCATGGGCGTAACTCCGGACGACATTCAGACCGTAGAAGACATTGTGAAGCTTCCGTTCATGGAAAAGACGGACCTCCGCGACGAGTTCCCTTACGGACTGTTCGCCGCAGATATGAAGGATATGGTTCGTATCCAGGGTTCCTCCGGCACGACCGGTAAGCCTATCGTATCCGGTTACACGAGAAACGACGTTGAGGTATGGACCGAGATGGTTGCAAGAGCTATCGTTGCTGCAGGTGGCGGTCCGGAAGATATCATTCAGATCTGCTACGGCTACGGTTTGTTCACCGGTGGTCTCGGCGCTCATCAGGGTGCGGAGCGTGTCGGAGCTCTCGTCATTCCGATGTCCTCCGGTAATACTGAGCGTCAGATTATGATGATGACCGAGCTTGGTTCTACGATGCTTTGCTGTACTCCTTCCTACGCTACATACCTTGCGGAAACCTTGAAGGAAAGAGGCCTTCTCGGAAAGGTTAAGCTGAAGTCCGGTTGCTTCGGTGCGGAGCCTTGGACTGAGGAGATGCGCCAGCACTTAGAGGAGCTTCTCGACTTCGACGCTTGCGACATCTACGGACTTACCGAAATCGGTGGCCCCGGCGTAGCATTTGAATGTCTCGAGAAGAACGGCATGCACGTGAACGAAGACCACGTCATTCCGGAAATCATCAATCCCGAGACCGGCGAGCAGCTTCCGGTTGGTGAAATCGGCGAGCTCGTGTTCACTACAATTACTAAGACCGGAACTCCGATGCTTCGTTATCGTACTCACGACCTTTGCCGTCTGTCCTTAGAGCCTTGCGCTTGCGGACGTACCCACATCAAGATGGGACGTATTGCCGGACGTACCGACGACATGATGGTCATCCGCGGTGTCAACGTATTCCCGAGCCAGATTGAGTCCTGTCTCGTAGGCCTTGAGGGTGTTGCTCCGTTCTACATGCTCATCGTAGATCGTGTAAACTCCACCGACAAGCTCGAGGTTCAGGTTGAGATGACCGAGGAGATGTTCACCGATAAGGTCAGCGAGATTGAAGAGCTTCGCGGAGCTATCGGCGAGCGCATCAAGTCCGTTGTAGGAATCAGCGCTAAAATCACTCTCGTACCGCCGAAGTCCCTTCCTCGTTCCGAAGGCAAGGCTAAGCGAGTAATCGACAAGCGTAATTTGCATTAATCCGCCGAAGACGGCATTTATAGAAAAGGAGGCAATCCATATGTATATTTCTCAAATTTCCGTATACCTTGAAAATGTGAAAGGTACCTTGAACAAGCTGACCAAACTGCTCAGCGATAACAACATGGACATTTTGGCTCTTGCCATTGCCGACACCGCCGGTTTCGGTATTGTTCGATTTATCGTGCACGAGGACGTAATCGATCCGTGCATTTCCCTGTTGCAGTCCGCAGGCTACTCTGCGCGCAAGAATAAGGTTATTTGCGTAAAGGTTGCAAATGAGCCCGGTGGTCTCAACAAGGCCCTCACCGTACTCGAGGATGCGGGCATTTCCATTGAGTACATGTACTCTTTCAACTACAGCGAGGAAGGCAAGGCGCTCCTTATCTTCCGTTTGAGCGATCGCGACGCCGGTGTTGCCGCACTTCAGGCAAATGGCATCGCCGTTGCTACGCAGGAAGAGATTAACGCACTGTAATCTCACCGCGCACAAGCCACTGAAATGCAAATAAAATGCCGAGAGCACTCAAAGCTCTCGGCATTCTTTATTCTCTGTTCCTCATTTTCTACTCGCCCAAAATCTCCTCAATCCTCAGAAGCTCCTCCGCCGAAAATGCGAGTTTCTCGATGCACGCCGCATTTTCACGAATCTGCTCCGGTCGGCTCGCACCGATTAGTACCGTTGCCACCGCCGGGTTGTGAAGTACCCACGAAAGTGCCATCTGCGACAGGCTCTGTCCACGCTCGCGCGCCAGGTCATTGAGACGATTCAATCGCGTCACCATCGCCTCGTTCAGCTGACTTCCGATCCACGTATCGCCCTTGCCGACTCTGGAATCGTGCGGCACGCCGTTGAGATAACGGCCCGTAAGGAAGCCCTGGTAAAGCGGCGAGAACACCGCCAAGCCGATGCCCTGCTCACGCACGTACGTATCCAGTCCGTCGTCCTCCACCCAGCGATTCAGCATCGAATACGACGGCTGATTCACGACGATCGGTGTACGAAGCTCTCGCAAAATGCCGAGCATCTCCGCGGTCTGTGCCTTGTTGTAATTCGAAATTCCGACGTACAGCGCCTTGCCCTGTCGGACAATCTGGTCCAGCGCCAATGCCGTCTCCTCAAGCGGCGTGTTCGGGTCGAACACATGATGATAAAAGATGTCCACGTACTCGAGGCCCATGCGCTTCAGGCTCTGGTCGAGCGAGGAAATCAAATATTTTCTCGAGCCGTTCTTGTCACCATACGGCCCCGGCCACATCTCATAACCGGCCTTTGTGGAAATGCACAGCTCGTCTCGATAGCCCTTCATATCGGCAAGCACGCGTCCGAACGTCTCCTCGGCGCTTCCGTTGTTCGGATTGCCGTAATTGTTCGCCAGATCAAAATGCGTGATTCCGAGGTCAAATGCCTGATGAATCATCTTCTCCGCATTTTCCGCATTGTCCTGACTGCCGAAGTTCTTCCAAAGTCCAAGCGATACCGCCGGCAGCTTCAAACCACTCTTGCCGACACGATTGTATACCATGGTATCGTAACGCTTCTCGTCTGCTATATACATCTGTTTGTCCTCCTGTACGCCTATCTCAGGGAGCTCCACACTTCAATTGCTCGCTCGTAAACTTCCAGAATCTCCTCTCTGTGAGCCTCAAAGAACTTCCGATTATTATCTTCTAAAACAACCCTATTATTATCCTCGTCCACCTCATAGGTGTACATATCAAGTTTGTAGAAAATCTTTCCTTCCTCCATGGAATCGGTGTAATAACGATGTACCATAATGCTTACGTCAGGTTTGCCAAATAGTTTCGGATCGCAGGAGACGCCTATTAGTACTTCCTCCTGTTTACGTGAAATATAAGGTTGAACACCACTACCGACAGAAGCACCCCCATTAAACTCGAGATATCCCGGCATCTCCATATGGTAAACATATCCGTCATTAGACTCTCCGCTGCTTCCAATCTTGCTATTCAATTCTTCTTTCATCCGCAAACAGCGCTGATAATATGAGCCCCATACCGCATGAATTCCAACCACTATGAACAACAATATCGCCCCTAAGAATATCAAACACTTCTTCATACGTTTCTCCTCCTACTAGTCCCCCATACACCTTTTCTCCGGATTCGTGTTCCTAATTTATTGTATAAGGATATCACATATATTGTATCTTGCTATGTTCCCTTTTGTCAAGTGCAAGATAATAGGCACACAAAAAGGCCGATAACCACGAGGCTATCGGCCAAAGCATTTTTCTATTTCATTGTTCTTCCGACGTAAGACACTGCATCGAGCGGAGTACTCACGTCCTATTCTCTCGGCAGTTCCTTGTCTTCGCCAAAGAATACCTTGCTGACCGTCTCCACGGCCTGGCCGAGAAACAGTACCATCAAGAGTGTTACGATACCGACTCTGTGGCTAAACAGGAAGCCGACCATCGTCGCTGCCAAGTCCCACGAAAAACGAACTACCTTAAACGGAATGCGCGGAATTCGTTTTTGAATCATGAGCGGGAGTGCGTCATACGGCGAAGTTCCCGTACCGGCTGACATATACGTTGCCGCGGAAATAACAAACACAGCCAAGCCAACAAGCATCATCGTCACATTCCAGGACTGCTTGCTCAGCAAGTCGACAAAGCCGATTCGCTTCCATATCCACGTACAAAGGTCTACCGTATACCCAATCAACGTCATATTGAATACCGTTCCGATTCCAATGTACTTTCTTCCCCAGATCAGAATCGGTATAAAGAGCATTGCATTGAACAGGACCTGCCAGTTTCCAAGCGACCAGCCGATCTTCTCGGCAATGCTCACATTCATGTAGGTGAACGGGTCCATTCCGCAATCCACAATCTTCAATACAGACACCGAAATGCCCATAAATATGACACTGACTAATGTGATCAGTACACTGTTCCATCTGATCTTTTTAAGCATATCAGCCATGTATTAGAACAAAATTATCAAGAACTGCGATACCAATACTACTGCAATCAATGCAATCGGGTACGTAGCCGCATATGCGGAAGCAACGTCCTCCGTACCTGCCGTATTGATCAACGTTCCGAGTGCCGGAGTACTGGTCATACCACCGGTAATGGAACCGAGGTTGTTCAGAAGGCTCAGCTTCAAAACATACTTAGCAAACAGATAACCGAGAATCATCGGAACGATTGTCATAACGATACCGTATACAAAGTACATCGGATCGAAGTTCGCAACGAAATCAACACCGCCCGGAACACCTGCGCCTACAAGGAACAGTACCAAACCGAGCTCGCGGAACAGCTTCAAGGTGTGCGTATCAGGCATAAGATTTACCTTGCCCGCTCTGCCGAAATGTCCGATAATCAAGGACACAAGCAGACATCCACCGGTTGTCGTAAGCGAGAAGCAGGTTCCGTCAAGTCCCTCTGCACTGAGCGGAATCTTAATCTTACCGACAATCGTACCGAGAACAGCTGCAAGCGAAAATGCCGCAAAGCCGTGTGCATCGAGGTCGAAAAGCTGCACTACCTTCTTTACCTTCTTCTCACCGCTATCGATCTGTACAAGCTTTGCACGCTCTTCTTCCATGTTAGCCTTTGAAAGCTTCGGAATGAGCTGAACAAAAAGCACAACGCCGATAACACCGAAGATATATGCGATACCATGACCTACGGATACGAGTGAGGTATACTGCTCTGCAACGGTTGCCTTAGCCGCGGAAAATGCGGGAGTCGATGTAAGGGATCCGGAAAGCAGACCTACGATCATCGCAACAAATCCATCCTGGTCCTCAATGGATGCGCCGTAGCCTACAGCCTCTCCTGCGAAAATGCAGCCGATAGCCGAAAGACCACCTGCAAGAATTACTACAAAACCGAGAAGAACGTAGGACTTGAAGTTCTTCTTCATATTGCCGAAAAACTTAGGACCTGCGATAAATCCGACAGACGTTACAAACAAAATCAATCCGAGGCTTTCGATTACCTCAAGTGCCTCAATGAACACTTTTCCGGTCTCGTTGCCCTCGCCGAAAATAACATCCTTAAAGATTGCACCAAACAAAAGCGCAATGACAAATACGCCTGCGTCGCCAAGAGAAACGCCTTTCACAGTAATTCTACCCAATGCATATCCCACAAAAAGAATCGCG
>JAZODS010000012.1:0-4335 GCA_045597165.1 Lachnospiraceae bacterium
CTCGTACTCCGCCTTCTGCGTAGCCTGGATCTCCTCCACCTTCGGAGCAACCTCCTTCCAGTCAAGGCGCGCGAACAGAATCTGAGGAGCATCGGTTACCTTATTACCACTCTCGTACAGGCCGAATTCTTCGGTTGCGTCAAATGCGCGAAGCTCCGTACCGAGCTGTGCCGCGATCTTCTGCGCGGTCTCCGGCAGGAAGCTCTCGAGAAGGCTTGCGCCGATTATGATCGCCTCGGTCAAGTTGTAGAGAACCTCTGCAAGACGGTCCTGCTTGGACTCGTCCTTTGCGAGTGCCCAAGGCATCGTCTCGTCAATGTACTTATTGCAACGCTTGAACAGCGTGAAAATCTCGGAAATGGCGTCCGCAACGCGCAGACCTTCCATCTTCGCTACAACCTTTGCCTTCGTTCCGGTTACAACCGCCTTCAGATCGGCATCCACCTCTTCCTCAACGCCGGTCTTCTTTACAACGCCGCCGAAATACTTGTTCGTCATGGAAATGGTACGATTCACAAGGTTACCAAGCGTGTTCGCCAGGTCGGAATTCGTACGCTCAACCATGAGCTCCCACGTAATCACACCGTCATTTTCAAACGGCATCTCATGCAGCACGAAGTAACGAACCGCATCCACGCCGAACAGCTTCACGAGGTCGTCGGCATAGATCACATTTCCGCGGCTCTTGCTCATCTTCTCGCCGCCCTGCAAAAGCCAAGGATGACCGAAGATCTGCTTCGGAAGCGGCACATCCAGTGCCATCAGGAAAATGGGCCAATAAATCGTATGGAAACGAATGATGTCCTTGCCGATCAAATGCAGGTCAGCCGGCCACAGCTTGCCGAACTGCTCCGTGCTCTCGCCGTCTGCATCGTAGCCGATACCGGTGATGTAGTTGGTCAGAGCGTCCAGCCACACGTATACTACGTGACGATCGTCAAAATCCACGGGCACGCCCCACTTAAACGACGTACGGGATACGCACAAATCCTGAAGACCCGGCAACAGGAAGTTGTTCATCATCTCATTTTTGCGGCTCACGGGCTGAATGAACTCCGGATGGGTGTTGATGTGCTCGATCAAGCGATCGGCGTACTTGCTCATACGGAAGAAATAAGCCTCCTCCTTCGCGGGCTGCACGTCACGACCGCAGTCCGGGCATTTGCCGTCCACGAGCTGAGACTCGGTCCAGAAGGACTCGCAGGGCGTACAGTACAAGCCCTCGTAGCTTCCCTTGTAGATATCGCCCTTGTCGTAGAGCTTCTTGAAAATCTTCTGCACCTGGCGCTCATGGTCTGCGTCGGTCGTGCGGATGAATTTGTCGTAGGACGTACCAACGAGGTCCCAAATGCCGCGAATCGTGCCGGCCACCTCATCGACAAATGCTTTGGGCGTCGTCTCAGACTCCATCGCCTTAATCTCAATCTTCTGACCGTGCTCATCCGTACCGGTCTGAAAAAATACATCGTAGCCCTCGTAACGCTTGAAGCGCGCAATGGCATCCGCCAAAATCGCCTCGTACGTGTTGCCGATGTGCGGCTTACCCGACGTGTACGCAATGGCAGTCGTGATGTAGTAAGGTTTCTTCGTCTTGTCACAGCAATTGCACATAATTCTTACCTCCGTAAATGTAGTATATCAGATTTGGTTCACTTCTATCATGGGCGGTGGGGGTGGTTAGGAATCTTCGTAGAGACCCTTTCCCTGTCCCAATATCCACGAGCCGACACGCTCGTTTTCGGATTTGTTGTCGCCAGCGTCTATCCACAGCATTTTGCAAACTCGCGGCGTCCTCACTCCGTGAGACGCTACGCTCAAACAACGCAAAATGCTGTGCGCTAACGGCAACAAATGCACGAAAGCCTTCGCGATTGTCGTTCATAGACATTGGGACAGAGAAAAGCACTACAAACATTCCGAAACACAAGGGGTGCCACAAAAATTCGTGCGATAAATCGCCTCTTGCGCGAGTGCGCATCGTCCTTTTTGAATGTGTGTCCCACACATTCAAAAAGGCTCCCGTCTTATATAAAGACGAGAGCCGTAGCTTCGTGGTACCACTTTACTTCACACAGTTTCCTGTGCCTCTATCAGCTGCGGATTGCTCGACAGCCTAACACGATAACGGGTGCTCCCGGCGCAACCTAAGATGTCATTCGTCGGCTCGCTCCATCTCCGGAACGAATCCGCCTTCATCCTCGCCTGCGCGGCTCCAAGACCATGTTCCCTCTTGCAATTGCCGTTCCGCTCTCAGCCACCGCGGATTCTCTGTATCGGATTACAACAGGTACTCTTCTCTTCATCGCCAAATGATATGAACTTGTTGCCATCATACTACGAGGGAAGTGGGTTGTCAAGGGGGGGGATGGGAGAATCGTAGAATTTATATCTCATCGGATCAATCTACCATCTGAGTTCTCTCTTTTATTGCGCGTTTAGTTGGCGTAACAATTATCCAAAAGCGTCTGCGACTATAGGTTAGCGTGCACAAATAAGTTATGCTATAATATTAGTATCGTAGATTTAGGAGAGCAACAACTATGAGCCAAAGAACTACCAAGAAAGAAAAACTCGTCAATTCACATATACAAATGCCCAAACTATTATTAAGACGATTCCACAATGAAAACAAAAGATTTTTCTACTATGATGTTCAAAAGAACTTCATTGGGACAAATGGAACCGCAAAATCGACAAACACAGAACGTGGCTATTATTCAAGTTCAACCGAAGCCTTCTTGTGCGGCGATATCGAAACCCCTTTCGCGAAGATTGTAACGCATGTTGAAAATATAGATTTTAGTCAAAATCGTTTTTGCCTAACAGACGACTTTGAGGAAACAACGAGGAACTTTATATATTCTCTGTTGGCTAGAGATCCCGAGACAGTACAGGAGACAAATAAAAACAGCGTCTTTTTTCAGTTCCTCTCGACAAGAGAGCGTCACGATCTAGCCGTTATAAACGGCATTGCATTTGCAAAGGATAACGCACTTTTCTCCGAGTACATATTGACCTTTATGGTGAATTGTACGGAAACACCTTTTGTATTACCGCTAATGGGTGTATATAGTTATGGTCTAAATGGACACAGCATCATCAATCTTCCCATCTCTCCAGCAACTGCGCTTTGCCTAGTTCACAAGGATTATACCGAACGATTGCTTCATAAGGATGGAACGATTTCGATGTTCATGGTTGAAAATCCGGAACAAATAAAGAAAATGAATACCTTTGCTTTTACGGCGCAAAAACGGCGCAATTGGGGATGTGTTATATGTCCCCAACGAGAAGAACTCGATCGACTTAAAGCAATGGAAGTAGTTTTGCAAACAGTGTGAATGGCAGTGCGTTCCACCACTTAGGGAAGTCCTGCGCTCACCATAAGCCATCTGTTTCCGTCCGTATATCCGTAGTAAACGGTCTTCGGATAGGGCGGATATCGTCCCTCAACACGTTATGATATATGGCTTTGCTTTTTTACGGAGTGCCCTAATGACACTCCGTATTATAAATATTTTCGAGTATATCTACACCCTGTTTTTCCATACGATTCACAACCATAAAAACCTCCGTATGGTCCATGTCGTTTTACTAGTTTCGAATGACATCGGGGACAATAACAACTATTATCTGTGACCGTCTGCTTCATCTCTTTCTTTTCCTCTTGTACTACGGTTTCGTGCTGGACTTCTTCAATACGCTGTTTTTTCCGCGCCTTTCTTTGAGCGATTCTGCGCTTTATGTGATAGACCAAAAAAACAATTCCTATGAAGACAACCCCAGCAATAACATATACCCACCATCGGAAACCGAACAACCACTGTATAATCCGTGCTATTTTCACGCCCACGTAAGTTAGTCCAAAAAAAACAATCACTTTGATAAAGCCGTTTGCATCACTCATAACATTAGAATCATAGACACCTAATTCGTCAAAAATAACGCCGACTAATCCAAATGCAATGGCGGAAGATATCCCGGCTATGATTGAAAATATAATAGAATCAACCGCAGGATTTCCGGAAATCTCTATCATCTCTCTGACCAAATCAATTATTACTTTTCCCAATTATACTCCTTTTCATGTCGTAATTCATTCTTCATGCCCCGCCCACAAATACCTTCAATTTATTATAGCGGATTTCGTAGCCTCGCGTCAACGCACATCCCACCCACCATTCTCACCTAGAACACATTTCCCTTCAAGAGCGGGTTCAACAATACATAATTCATCCCCGGAAGCTCCAGCATCGACAATAGAATCGGCAACAGTAACACTCCCGTTGCAATCAACAGCGTCCCGGTCATGCTTCGTATCTTCTTTGCGATAGC
>JAZODS010000013.1:0-3496 GCA_045597165.1 Lachnospiraceae bacterium
GAGGAGCTGTTCCAGGGCACGAAGAAGCTTCCGTGGGAGGACATTCTTCCGGCGGATGCGAAGTTCTGGGTGACGAAGGCGAGCTCGGTTAAGAGCAAGCTCTTTAGCCCGTCCGACATTCAATCGATTATGAAGAAGGCGATTGTTGAGCGCATGAAGCAGAGCTATCGAATCAGCTGGTTTCCGGAGACGGGAGCGGCATATCCGATTCGTGTGTCCGCGTTGAAGGATGTATTTACGATAGGTATCGATACCTCGGGCGATTCTCTTCATAAGCGCGGCTACCGTAAGCTGGTCGGCAAGGCTCCGATTAGCGAGACGCTCGCGGCGGCACTCATTTCGCTCAGTCCGTGGAATAAGGATAGAGTGCTTGTGGACCCGTTCTGCGGAAGCGGTACGATTCCGATTGAGGCGGCGCTGATCGGTTGCAACATTGCGCCCGGTGTGAATCGTAGCTTTCAGGCGGAGCAGTATCTCGAGCGCATTCCGCAGTCGATGTGGAAGGCGGCAAGAGAAGAGGCGAGAAGCCTTGAGAGACGCGATGTGAAGCTGCAACTGCAGGGTTTTGATATTGACAGAGATGCCATTAAGATCGCTAGGCAAAATGCGCAGCTGGCCGGCGTGGCAGACCAGATTCATTTTCAGGTGAGACCGGTGAAGGAGCTGAGTCATCCGAAGAAATACGGCTTCATCATTACGAATCCGCCTTACGGTGAGCGACTGGAGGACAAGGCGGATTTGCCCGAGCTGTATAAGCAGATCGGCACGGTATATTCCGGGCTGGACAGCTGGTCGATGTACCTGATTACGTCCTACGAGGATGCGCAGAAGTACCTCGGAAGGAAGGCGGACAAGAACAGAAAGATTTATAACGGTATGCTGAAGACTTATGTATATCAGTACATGGGGCCGAAGCCGCCGAGAGCACCGAGACCGATTGTGGACGAGGTTTCGCGTAAGGCCTAGACGCCGGCGGTGCCGAATGGCAGTGCTGTGTGAGGCTGTAGTGCAGAGCATTTTTCGATGCGTAACGATTTCGGATGGAGAAGATTATGAGCAACAGACGTTTGATATTTGCAACAGGCAATGAGCATAAGATGGTTGAGATTCGCGCGATTTTGGGCGCAGATTCGCTGGAGATTCTTTCGATGAAGGAGGCCGGCATCTCGGCAGACATCGTAGAGGACGGAGATTCCTTTGAGGCAAATGCTTTGATTAAGGCAAGAGAGGTATGCCGCATAAGCGGTGAGATGTCTATGGCGGACGATTCCGGTTTGGAGGTGGACTACCTGGATAAGGCGCCGGGCATTTATTCCGCGCGTTTTCTCGGCGAGGATACTTCCTATACGATCAAGAATCAATACATTATCGATCAGCTTGCGGATGCCAAGCCGGAGGAGAGAACCGCTCGATTTGTATGCGCGATTGCAGTGGCACTTCCGGACGGAAGAGAGTGGGTTGTGCGCGGCACGATTGAGGGCGAGGTTGCCTATGAGTCAGCCGGTGAGAACGGCTTCGGATACGATCCGATCTTCTATGTACCGGAGTACGCAAAGACTACGGCGGAGCTTTCGCCGGAGGAGAAGAATCTCATCAGTCATCGCGGAAATGCACTGCGCTTGATGAGAGAGCTTTTGTACCGAGAGGGCGTTCTCGGAGCTTAATATAACTCAAAAGTGAGCGCTTGTCGAAGAAACGATGGCTCGAGAGGGAGCATTTGTTGCAGATAAGATGACTCCATAGGGGGATGCATGAAGCTACTGATTGTTAGTGATACGCATGGTCGCTGTGAGGGCTTGGATGAGGTTCTGGAGAGGGAAAAGGGAATCGACCATTTGATTCATTGCGGCGACGTGTGCGGAGATGAGGAATATATTCGCTCGCGTTTTTACGGACCTTGCTCGATAGTGTCCGGCAACAACGATTTCTTTACGGATTTGCCGCGGGAGATTGTTGCAGAGTGGTATGGGCATCGTTTTTTGATTGTCCACGGCCATCGTCAGCAGATTTACTACGGACTGGAGAATCTGTATTTTAAGGCGCTGGAGGAGCGTTGTGACGTAGTGCTCTACGGACATACGCATCAGCCGGTAATGTTTGAAGAGAAGGGCATTTGGTTCATCAATCCGGGGAGTATTACGTCTCCGCGTCAGATGGGGCATGAGAAGACCTATGTGATTTTGGAGATTGACGAGCAGGGTGGGTTGCATCCGAAACGCAAATGCATTTGAACGATAGGAGAAGAGTTATGGCAAAGCGTCTGTTTACCATTGCATTTTTGCAGCTGCTGGCAGTTGTGCTGGTCTTTGGTGCCATGTGGATGTGGAACGATCGCAACGGCGAAGTGATTGCGGGACACATCGAAGATGCTAAAGAGGCCGGTTACGAAACGATGCTGGAGGTTATCCTTCATAGCAGCGAGAGCTATATGCACGACGGAAAAGAGTATTATTTGATTCAGTATACGCCCAGAAGCTTTATGAATACGGAGCCGATGGAATATATGCTCATCAATTCGGACGTTGAGGTTTTCGATAATGTTGAGATGAATCGTGTGGCGTATCTTTGCTACGGAGAGGAGCAGCCGACTACGATCCGCGTCGATGGGACGGAGATGGCCGGCAAGCTGGTAGACGGGCATTCGATTATCGGAGAGTATGAATTGGTTCAGATTTTTTGTATGCTTCTGATGATGTGCATTCCGTTGTCGGTAGGTATCTTTGCCGCACTGATTATCATCGGTGTTATCATGTCCGTTCGTGAAAAAAGGACCGCATAACGCAAAAATAAAAAAACGAAAAAAAGTTGTTGACATTTCGATTGCTCCGTAATATAATGAAAATCGCTTCTGAAACGGGGTGTGGCTCAGTTTGGCTAGAGTGCTTGATTTGGGATCAAGAGGTCGCAGGTTCGAATCCTGTCACCCCGATCCTAGAGACAGCATTTTATATACGCGGGTGTAGTTCAATGGTAGAACACTAGCCTTCCAAGCTAGATACGTGGGTTCGATTCCCATCACCCGCTCTTATGCGAGCGGTGTGGTTCACTGCTCGTATGTTTATGTAGTGAGTAATCACTCTGTGTGCTAGTAGCTCAGTTGGATAGAGCAACGGCCTTCTAAGCCGTGTGTCGGGGGTTCGAATCCCTTCTGGCACATTCGTCCGAAGCATCGGACGTATTACAAATTGAACATGGTGGGTATAGCGCAGTTGGTTAGCGCGCCAGATTGTGGCTCTGGAGGCCAAGGGTTCGAATCCCTTTATCCACCCTTACAAAAGCCTTTTGTTTAGCAAAAGGCTTTTTGTAGATATGATGGGCTATCGCCAAGCGGTAAGGCACAGGGTTTTGATCCCTGCATCCGCTGGTTCGAATCCAGCTAGCCCAGGAGAAAAACCGACTTGTTTCGACAAGTCGGTTTTTTTGGTGATAGCAGCGCGGAGCGCTGCGGTGATAGCCAGCGGAGCTGGCGGTGATTGGCGCAGCAAGCAACGCCGGT
>JAZODS010000014.1:0-7533 GCA_045597165.1 Lachnospiraceae bacterium
TGCAATCACTCTCCTATCACTCGTCGCCCTGTAACAAATTATAGAGCGCGCGTTCAATAGCATTGTCGTCCTCACGAAGCACCGCATCCAACGCCTGCTCCGTCAAATCCTTGAACACCTTCGTGTCCCCGAGATTGTCGGAGTCGGCATCGGCTTCGTCAGCTTCATCGTATTCCTCAGCAAACGCCTCATCGGCCGCTTCGTCAGATTCCTCAACCTTGGCAAATGCCTCGCCAAATGCCTCGGCGTTCTCCTCAGTGTCGCCATCCTCGGACGACTCGGCAAGCGCCTCGTCGGTCCAATCCTCGGGCTCCCACTCGAGCACCAACTCAGGCAGCTCGTCATCGGCTGCTTCCTCAGCCTCCGAATTCTCGTGGGCCGGTTCCTCTTCGATCGGTGCCTCCTCGGCCTGTGCTTCGTCCGCTTCTTCGTCCATCCACTCGGGTTCCCATTCGAGAACCAAATCCGTCGCTACAGCTTCCTCTACGGGAACTTCGTCGGCTACGGCTTCCTCTTCGGAAACTTCCTCAGCGAGAACGTTCTCGGCTGCGACTTCCTCAGCTACGACTTCCTCAGCGGGAACTTCCTCGGCGAGTGCCTCATCCGTAAAGAATTCCGTCATATTCACCGCCTGCGCAGCACTCTGCTCCTGCGGTCCTCTAAGTGCATCTTCAAATGCCTGAGACAAATGCTTTCCCCACAAATCCGAGGACATATCAATCTCCGGCTGCAACTCAAATACCATCTGCTCGAAATCGTCGTCTTCGCCGGCAACTTCTACTTCATCGGCTACGTCTTCAGCGTCTGCTTCATCAGCAGCATCGGCTTCTTCTGCTACATCTGCGTCATCGGCAGCGTCAGCTTCGTCGGCTACGTCAGTAGCGTCTTCTACGTCGGCAGCGTCAGCTTCGTCAGCCGCAACAGCTACATCGGTCTCGTTGCTTTCCTCAGCGGGAGCGACCTCTACCAAGGCCTTTCTTCTCGCTTCCAAAGCAGCAACCTCTTCGTCGGTAAAGTAACCACGAATGACGAACTCCTCGCCATCGTCATCATCGTCAGCGTCGTCATCGTCGTCGACTTCGTCTACTTCATCAGCTTCATCTACTTCGTCAGCTTCATCTACTTCGTCCGCCTCATCGACTTCTTCATCCTCATCGGCTTCTTCCGCTTCATCAGCCTCGATACTTTCTTCTTCGAACTCTTCGCCGGCTCCCTCTTCAAATGCTTCCTCTTCGAGCTCATCCTCGAAGATCTCTTTCATCTCTACGAGTTCCTCAGCAAATTCATCAGATACTTCCTCGGAAACATCCTCAGAAACCTCCTCGGCAATCTCCTCGCCGACATCTTCGAAAACCTCTTCAGCAACTTCCTCAGCCGTCTCCGCGATTTCCTCTACAACTCCCTCAACAACGAACTCTTCGTCATCATCGTCGTCATCGTCAAAATAAATATGATCAATCTTGCCTCTCAGCGACTCCGGTAGCTCATAGCCAAGCTCCTGAGCAACATCCTCGTCCAGAGACTCTTCCATCTCCTCGAGCAACTGCTCGTCCGTTGCTCCCGCAAGATTGGCCTCAATAATCTCAATATCCTCTTCCTGTGCCGGTTCTTCCTCAACGAACTCGGTCTCTTCCGACTCAAAGAATTCGGACTCTTCCGACTCAAAAAACTCGGTCTCTTCCTCGTCCGTTACCGCAACAAAAGCATCGGTCTCAGCCACTTCAACCTCTACGGTCTCTTCCTGCGCAGCCTCTTCCTCGGCATACTCTTCGGCAACCTCGGCAGGCTCCTCGGCAGGCTCTTCTACTACTTCCTCTGCAGGCTCCTCAGCATTTTCCTCGGCAACCTCGTCAATTCCCGCAAGCGCTTTTTCCTTCTTCTCAGGGGAAATGGTCACATCCTCGCAAGCCTCCAAAAGCACCTTCGCCTTCGGCGCCACCTCGGAATCCGGGAACCACTGCAAAATCGCGCGGCACTCAGCCGAGCATGCCAAAATCTCGCCCGCCATATAGTACGCCTTCGCAAGCTCCAGCGCCCAAATGTCCGTGTACTCCTCTTCCTTCAGCTTCGAAAGGCTGCGGATCAAATACTCCGGCGATTTCTTCAACATACGATCCACGCGATAGCGATACACCAAACGCTCCGGGTTATCCGGCTCCATTCTGCGGAACTCGCGCAAATACTGCTCTGCCTTGTACGGATCATTTGTCTTCAAGCAAAGCTCAATCAAGCCTGTCATAACCTTGTGGCTCTTGTGTCTGGAATACAGCTCCGTGTATACCTCCTTCGCCTCCTCCAGCATGCCGAGCTTCAGGTAGACATCAGCAATCACAGCCAGGTCGTGCTTCGAATTCACCTTCGTCAGGTTAATCGAGCTCGCAATCCCCGCTGCGTTCGCATAATCCCGCGCTTTCGCGTATTTCATTACTGCATTTACCTTCGATGTAGTTGTTAGCAACATGATTAAAATGCTCCTCTTCTCTTTGCACGTCTCCCGCAGGAAACGTCCCACTCTTACGTGGTTTGTAAAAACTGCACTACGTCAATTCTAGATTATCACAAAGCATTTGAAAATGCAAGGATTTTATCCACAGAAAGCCCTTGCGCACAGGGCATTTGTCCACATTTTGCGCATAAAAAAACCGTGCGGTAGGCTTCGAATCGCCTTTCCGGACGTTACCGTAGCAGTTAACTCGGCTCAGGTGACCTTACGGCACATGAGAGGTTCTGCTTAGTGCTGCTGTATTCCTACCCTGACACGGTTCACAGATTCTCATTGCGCAAGACCCAAACGTCTACATCACTTACTACGGGCAGCTCCAAATCGAACGACCCTCGGCGTACCATCACCCCTGCTATAGCGGATTGCAGGTTCAGGGCACCGCTAACTCCCCGGCTGCACGGCATTACTGAGTATAACCCATTTCCTTTGCAATGTCAATGTGCATTTTGGCAGGAGCGGTGTGGTTGCGCCTCAGACACATCCTGGCTTCCGCCAAATGCCACCCCTCCTACCGCCAACTAACCAACAACGTCGCCACGACAATCCCCGTCAGCGTCGACAGCAACGCTCCGGTCAACGTGTACCGCGTCTTCGACACCTTCGCCGCCGCAAAATACACCGCCATCGTATAGAAGATCGTCTCCGTGCTGCTCATAATGACCGACGCCAAGAACCCCTCATACGAATCCGGCCCGAACTCTCGGAAAATGTCCAACAAAAGCGACGTCGCCGCCGATGACGACAGTAGCTTCACGATGACCATCGGCACAAGCGCCGCCGGAAATGCCAGCCCCGACACGAGCGGCGCAAGCGCATTTGCACACACATCCAGCACCCCGCTCGCACGCAACAGCCCCGTCGCCACCATCAACCCAACAAGCGTCGGCAGGATGTCCACCACAACAGAAAAGCCCTGCTTCGCCCCCTTCGTAAATGAGTCAAAGCAAGGCGTCCGCGCCACCAGCGCATTTGCCACAATATAAAAGATCACCATCGGAAGAATCCAATCGGAAAGGTATAAAAGAAAATGCATCGCCGCACCTATGTATCTGCTACCATACTGTATGCAGGAGCGGAGGTGGGTATGCTACGGGGGAGGATGAAGGGATGTACTGTGGAAGGTGGGTATGCATCGGGAGAGAAATGCGGGGCGAGGACTTACTTTGTCTATCCCCATATAAAGTGACATTGCAGCTGTCATACGATGCTTGTCATCGCCCTTGCGGATATGGTATAATGAATGCATCGGACCAACAAAGGAGACATTATGAAGAAGACCGCACTAATAGCTCTTATGCTATTGCTAATAGGCGTGCTGTGTTCGTGTCGAATACCATTACCGGAGGACATCTTCCCCGAGAAATCACCGACACCGACCCAGTCGCCAACCCCTTATCCAACCTACGCGGAGCGACCCTCCCCGACGCCGACACCACTTGGCGCGGAGCTAACGCCCACACCGGAAGTAACGCCCGGCCCGTTCGATCCAAAGGTCAACCGCGAGCGCTACCCGAACAAAGACATCCTAGAGTATTTTTATGAGATTGCGCTTTATACGGAATACGGTACACATGGTAAGCAGGAGCCGATACAGAAATGGACAGCACCACTCAAGTGCTTTATAACCGGTTATCCAAATGAAGAGGATATGCAAATGGTTCTTCGCGTATTCGAGTCACTGAACAATTTGCCCGGATTTCCGGGAATCAAACAAGTTGACACCGAAGCGGATTCCAACGTATACATAACGTTTTTACCCGAAGAAGAATACTTTGATTTCTCACGCAAGTATATCGCGTCTAGAACATACGGCTTTGCTGCTATAAACCGCGACGAAACAAACCGTGTTATCCACAGTGCTACAATTGGGTTCCGTACTGACCTCACACAATCCAAGCGAAATGCTGTCATTATCGAAGAGTTAACACAGATGTTGGGTCTCTTAAACGACACCTACCGCCACCCCGAGAGCATCTTTTATCAAGGACCCCATGAACCTCAATGGTATACCGACCTTGACTGGATTCTTGTTCAGCTTCTGTACCATCCACTGATTAAGCCCGGCATGACGTACGAGGAATGTGCCACCATCCTACCGCTGCTTCTGTGTGACTAGTACGAAGCTCTCTCCTCTATTACATAACTGCATATTACAACAAAAAAGGAGATTCGCAATTGCGAATCTCCTTTCATATTTCTATTCTGTTTCCGATTACTGAGCAGCTACAATCTCAATGCTTACGATTGCATAACCGTTGTATGCGTTCGCATACAGCTCTGCACCATCACCCTTGTTCTTCATGACATCCTGGATGAGCTTAATCTTGAAATCCTGAGACACAACATCGCCCACCTGATCATCTACCTTCGTGGTAATCTTCCAAGGGCTGTTGTCCAAGTTGTAGTCATCGAATGCGACACCACCGCAGGTGTAATTCTCAGGAGAAGAATTGTCTGTACACTTAACCGTTACACGAAGAAGTGCATCCGAAGGTGCTGCCATAATGTAGTCGTTCGAAAGCAAACCATTGCCGGTTGCAATCACACCGAAAATCGGTTCCGGAGTCGGTGTCGGGCTCGGGCTCGGAGTAGGAGTAGGCGTTGCATTCGGGTCCGGAGTCGGTGTCGGGGGTACATAGGTACCATTCTTGAATGCCGCAAGACTCGGAAGCGTTGCAACTCTCGTATCCTTGTTCACATTCTCGGTATCGGTAATAACACGAACCTTAAGAGACAATACGTTATCGGTCTTCGAAAGATCGCCAACCGTTACAAGGAACGTAGATACGCTCTCGCCAATAACCTCTGCATCCGCAGATTCAAGTGTAACCTTAGAAACAAACTTCACTTTATCCTCGTCGGTCATCTCAGTAGAATAACCCTTCGTCATAAAGTAAACCTTGCCCTCCTGCTGATTGAACGAATAAATCTGATAATCGTCTCTCGATACCAGCTTCAATACATTGTTGGCGTAGGTAATGTCGAGATCCGCACCTTCCACATAAGAAGCCACGTGATCACTAATACTCGTTACCGTACGCTGTGCGGACGTCGTAATGTCGCCCGAATCATCCTTTGTAACAAACTTAATCGCAACAAGAACGCCGACAATAACAACGACCAAAATCACTGCCGCGATAATTACTTCGACTGTGCTGATACCAGCATTTTTCTTCTTCATAAGTCTCATCCCCTTTTAAGTCATGGAGTCTGATAGGTCTATCTCCTATCATCTTATAACAAGGCATACTAATTGTCAAATAATAATTTCACACATTGTACACAATTGTCCACATCCAGCTACTGCGTAACCGCGTTGTTCGTACCACCGATGTGGTACAACGGACCCTCGAACTGATTCACGGTACCCAGCGTTAAAGTTTCACCAACCGACAGCTCGTCAGTCAACGTAACAACAACCGTGAGTACATTTCCGGAAAACGTACAGGACACAAGCGAACATCCGCTTCCGGAAGGAATGAATGTATCAAAACCTGTAGGTCCGGAACAATCAAGCGGGAACGCAATCGTTGTTCCGGCAGGAAGTGCGCCCAATCCCGAATTACCATGATACACTATGGCAAGAGTCTTTCCGTTGGAACCATAATTCTGGTGGGAGTCACTTACCCAGCCAAGTCCTTGTCCACTTGGAATTGCTCCTCCGCCACCTCCCGGTGTTCCACCGCCACTCGGTGTCGGAGTCGGCGCCGTTGTTACCGGCGGAATTGTCGGAGTAGGAGTAGCTCCACCTCCGGGAGTTTCACCGCCGCCAGGAGTTTCACCGCCGCCAGGCGCTGCAGTCGGGGTCGGAGTAGGAACTGTGCCACCTCCGCCCGGAGTACTGGGCTCTTCGTATCCAAAGTTTCTAAGATACAGATTCTGCGAAAGGTATGCGCTGCGATTCTCATACGTAATGCGAACCGCCAATACTACATATCCATCATCCATGGCACTCGTGTCCATCAAGAACGTCTCCACGTGATCTGCCAATATGTTCTGTCTTTGCTTCGGAACGGTTGCCGATACAGCTTCATTAATCTTATCACTCTCCGAAGCAACTCCTTCTGAATACTCTCCTTGCATGATGTAGAGATTGCCGTTCTTCAATTCCACCGCATAGTAATCTGCGCTATTGATAATCGTCGCTCGATGAGTCGTGCTATCAAAACGAACGTCAATGTTCGCATCAATAATCATATTGCCAACCTGTGTGAAGGTTGCCTGTAACTGATTCTGTACCTCTACCTCTCTTCTGGAGTTCGTATAATACTTCGACGCGAGATTCAATAGACCGGCAATACCGGAAAGCGCAATGGCAAGTACAGCAAACGCCACCAACATCTCAGCCAAGGTAAATCCTCGGTTGCTATTTCGTTCTCTTTTCACCGGCTCTCGTCCCCTTTCTTCATGCTCTGTGAAGCTCTTAGTTCGCCTGACTGATCTTGCCCGTCAGTGTCGACAGCTCCAACTCAACAAGTCTTCTTCCGTTCGAGAAGCTAATCTTTGTGCAATACTTATTGGTATCTGCACCGTCCTTCAAAACGGTATTGAAAGCTCCCGACTCACGTACGTAACGCAAGCGATATTCCGATGTCGTGGAGCCAATCTTGACCTCTTCCGTACCAATCGTCAAAGTCACCTCGATGTTGTCGGAAACCAATAGCTCATCCAACTGTACCGACTCGGAAGAGTACGAGGCAATCTCGATATCCCCTTCGCTGTCCTTTTTAAATTGTACGAAGCAATTGTCCTTGCTCATCGCAACGGTCTGTGCCGATTGGAGGATGCTCCTCGTCTCATTGGCGGAAGACTTTACCCTCTGCGAGGTAATGACGGAAAAGCTTACGATTCCGACCGTCATGAGAATGGCCATAACGGCTACCACTACTATCAACTCAATCAGCGAAAATCCTTGATTTCGTTTCATATAATATATCCCTCTTTTCAAAAGCATCGCTTTTGTCTGCCACTAACTAATGCTTGTTCCAGTTCTCCAGCTGAATCAAGTCGTTAATCTGGTTCTCCTCTGT
>JAZODS010000015.1:0-2675 GCA_045597165.1 Lachnospiraceae bacterium
GATTTCGGCAACATGCTACCGCCGATTCTGCTATGCTCTTTTTACATTTGAAAAGAGCGAAAGAGAAGAGGTGAGAGCATGATAAGACACAGTTGGTTTGGGTATGCTCTGTTGTCGGGAGCATTGCTCGTATTGATGAGCGAGGTGTGCGGCGAATTGGTTTTTGTGAAAGATGAGGGGCAGGTCGTGGAGCAACCGCTTGCGGAACGGCAGGGAGAGGACGAAATGGACGAGAACGTGCCGGAACTCCCGGAGTCTGAAACGACAGAAGTTCAGGAAACGGTACGCCCTGAGTTTGAGCCGGAGGAAATCCCGGAAATCGAGGCAGTCGTGGGCGGACACCGGTTGATTGAGCCGGACGAGCCTGCGCAGGAGGTGCAGATGTCGGTTGGCCATGCCGCAAGTGTGGTAGTCACCGATGAGTATCAGATATATACGGATGGCGACAAGGTGGAGTACCTGCCGCTGCCGTAGAGCATTTGGCTGAGTACGAGCCCTTAGGACGGTAGGCCGGGGCGACATGGGCCGGAGTGCTATCGGCATAGATTCCGTGAAGATGCATAGGAATAGAAAGGTATGTAGCTATGATTGGTATTATTGGCGCGATGGAGATTGAGGTTTCTAAGCTGAAGGAAGCAATGGAGCTTCGCACAACCGAGGAATGCGCTGGAATGCGATTTTATTGCGGAACACTTTGCGGAAAGGACGTAGTTATCGTGCGCTCGGGCATCGGCAAGGTAAATGCTGCGCTCTGCGTGCAGATTTTGTGCGACCGCTTTGGTGTAGATATGGTATGGAACACCGGTATTGCGGGATCGCTTGACGCGAAGATTGATATCGGTGATATTGTAATTTCGAAGGATGCGCTGCAGCACGATGTGGATGCGGTTGCATTTGGCTATCCGAAGGGTGTAATTCCGCAGATGGATGTGTCCACGTTCGTGGCGGATGCAAAGCTTGCCGAGCTCGCTAAGACAGTATGCGAAGAGGAGCTTTCCGAGCTAACAGCCCACGTAGGTCGTGTGGTAAGCGGCGATCAGTTCGTTGCGGACAAGGCGAGAAAAGAACAGATTGTCAGCGACTTCGGCGGTTTGTGTACCGAGATGGAAGGCGCGGCAGTGGCACAGGCGGCGCATTTGAACGGGATTCCGTTTTTGATCTTGCGTGCGATTTCCGACAAGGCCGATGATTCCGCGTCGATGGACTATCCGGAATTTGAGCGTTTGGCGGTGGAGCACATGGTGCATTTGACGATGAGCTTGGTGAACAGGGTGTAGTGGTAGCGGCCGGAGGCCGCGGTGATAGCCCGCAAAGCGGGCGGTGTTAGTTGGCGCTGCAAGCAGCGCGGAATTGAAATAATTAATGATGTGTTCTACTGGAGTAGAACATAGAAATACAGCGAAATGGAGGGGACGATATGGTATATCGGACTAAAGGAGTATGCTCGATGCAGATTGCATACGACATCGAAGAAGAGGGCGGCGTTAAGGTTGTAAAGAACGTTAAGTTCACCGGCGGTTGTCACGGAAATCTTCAGGGAATCGGACAGTTGGTGGAAGGAATGCCGGTCGGCGAGGTTGTTCGTCGTCTGCAGGGAATTCGTTGCGGATATAAGAATACGTCCTGTCCCGATCAGCTGGCTCAGGCATTGTCTCAGGAAATGTAGAGAGAAGGCGAGGAGATCCCATGAAGAAGATTATACTTACCGGTGGCGGCACGGCAGGTCACGTAACGCCCAATATCGCTTTGATGGACCGTTTGCGTGAGGAAGGCTTTGAGATTCACTACATCGGCTCTAAGACAGGCATTGAAAAGGAATTGATTGAGCAGCTGGGCGTGCCCTATTACGGCATTTCGTCCGGCAAGCTTCGTCGTTATTTTGATTGGAAGAACTTCACCGACCCGTTCCGCGTAATCAAAGGATTTTTCGAGGCGAAGAAGCTGATGAAGACGTTGAAGCCGGACGTGGTATTTTCCAAGGGCGGCTTTGTGACAGTGCCGGTTGTGCGCGCAGCTAAGAGCAAAAAAGTGCCCGCAGTCATCCACGAGTCGGATATGACGCCCGGTTTGGCGAATCGTCTGAGCATGTCGGCGGCAACAAAGGTTTGCTGCAATTTCGTTGAGACGCTGGAGCATTTGAAGGGCAAGGGAGTTCACACCGGAACGCCCATTCGTAAGGAATTGTTCACGGGCAGTCGCATCGCAGGTCTTGATTTCGTAGGTTTTACGGCCAACAAGCCCGCGTTGCTCGTCGTTGGCGGAAGCACAGGCTCTGTGAAGGTAAATGAGGCTGTTCGCGCCATCCTCCCGAAGCTTTTGGAGCATTTTCAGGTGGTGCATTTGTGCGGCAAGGGCAAGCTCGACACGGCCTTCGAGGGAATCGAGGGCTATGTGCAGATGGAGTACTGCGACAAGGAGATGAAGGACCTTCTCGCAATGGCCGACGTGGTTATCTCGCGTGCCGGAGCAAATGCGATTTGCGAGCTTCTCGCACTCAGAAAGCCGAACCTTTTGATTCCGCTTTCTGCGGCAGCCAGCAGAGGCGATCAGATTCTAAATGCTGCATCCTTCGAGAAGCAGGGCTTCAGTCGCGTGCTCGAGGAAGAGGCGATTACGGAGGATACGCTCTACGAAGCGGTGAACGAGGTATTCGAGAATCGTGCGAAGTACGTAGA
>JAZODS010000016.1:0-10109 GCA_045597165.1 Lachnospiraceae bacterium
CGAACACGCCTACACCTACGGCAACACCGAAGCCGACGAACACGCCTACACCTACGGCAACGCCGAAGCCGACGAACACGCCTACGCCTACGGCAACGCCGAAGCCGACGAACACGCCTACGCCTACGGCAACGCCTACACCTACGGCAACGCCTACGCCTACGGCAACACCGATTCCTACGGCAACGCCTACGCCTACGGCAACCCCTATTCCTACGGCAACACCGACGCCGACCGAGGCCCCGACACCTACGCCTACGGAAGCACCGGTAGTAGTTCCGACCGAGGAACCGACTCCGACGCCGACCGAGGCCCCGACTGAGGCCCCGACAGAGACACCGACGCCGACAGTGGCACCGGACGTGGATAACCAGCCGGCAACCGGAGATTCCGGAGTTGTGATGTTCGCATTGCTTGCAGTTCTTGCGGTATTGGCTTTGTTGTTGGTATCCAAGCGTGAACGTGCATAATTAATTGATGACATAATGAACGAGGACATTGCGTGATGCAGTGTCCTCGTTTTTTGTAGGAAGTCTTCATATGTTATTGCTATACTGCTAGTCCTCTCTCCATGGATGAGCTTGTGGGTAGAGGATTTCCAGGCCGTTGCGGAACCAACTTAGTTGCTCGTCGTCTAGGTGAGAGATGGCTAGCTCATAATCGTGTTGATATTCGGGGAGATCCGCATTGGATGCTTTGTATAGCAGAGCCAATTCCGGTGCGAGAAAGGGGAGCTCTTGGTTATACAGGATGGTCTTGTGCAGTTCCCTTGTCAGGCCCGCTTCCTGCTTGACGATGAAATGATCCTTCTGCACTTGATTGAATAAGAACTCGATGTAATCCAAATGCTCTATACCGGTGTGAAAGAACTCATGCAGTACCACATCCTTTTCAGCACAAGGATAGAATTTCACAAGCTTGCAACCATCTTTTAGACACATTAGGTTGCGACCGAATTCACTTCTGTCACCGGCAGATAATACACGAAGCTTGCCTTGACCGAGAAATTGATATACTAGCCAACCATTTGCGAGCATATATTCGGTAATCCTGTTGCGATCATTTTCAAAGACACAGATGTCGATATCACCGTGCTTCCGGGTCTCCTTGTTCAAAAACAAATCAATGGCGTAGCCACCGCAAAATGCCCACTGTACATCAAGTCCCTGCAGTAATTGATATACCTGCCTCAGTAATGGAGTCATTGTTTTACCTCCCGGTTCACATCGATTTGTCTCAATTATATCATGACAATTGCGCATTTTCAAAATGTGCTTTTGCGTATGACTGTAGCCGTACAAAAAAGAGTTCCGAAAAGCAACCGAAAGATTGCTACCGGAACTCTTTGTTACAGATCAATGCTTATTAAAGGGTGAACTGCAAAACGCAAAATGCAGCGTAGATTCCTAACAGGAGAATACCCTGCCAGCGGGAAAGCTTCTCGCGGAAAAGGGTAGGAATCGTCATAATTGCCATAACCGCAAGCATAACCGGGATGTCCAGCACCAAAGAGGAATTGATGCCTGCGATGGTTCCGGATACGGGGATGTCAAAGGGGCTGATGGTGATTGCAGCACCACTAACCAAAACCAAGTTGAAGAGGTTTGCACCGATGATGTTACCCAAGGAAAGAGAACCATGGCCCTTGGCAAGGGAGGTGATGGCGGTAACCAGCTCAGGAAGTGAAGTGCCGAGAGCAACGATTGTCAAACCGATAACCTTCTCGGAAACGCCGCATTTTTCAGCGATGACGATGGCGTTGTCTACGAGAAGATCTGCACCGATTGCGATCAATACAGCTCCGATTACTAAAAGGATGATATCCTTAATCAGACTGCCATTGGCTTCTTCTTCGGCGGCTTCGGCTTCGACTGCAATAGCAGAGACGTCTTCTGCACCGGACTTCTTCATACGGAGTACGGTCAAGACCATATATACGACAAAAGTACAAAGCAAAACGATTCCGAATGCTCGACTGAAGGTGCCACTAATGTAGGAAGTACCGCAGTAGAGTGCGGCAGCAGCGAAAAAGAACGCAACCGGTACGGCCATGCTCTTTCTGGAAGCGGGACCGGGCTTGATTGCAATCGTAATCGCGGCAATCAAAGAGGTGTTGCAAATAATGGAACCAATTGCGTTACCATACGCAATGGAACCGCTGCCCTGAAAGGCTGCTCCGGCCGAAACCATAACCTCAGGCAGGGTAGTACCAATGGATACTACGGTTGCACCAATCAGCAATTCGGGCAAATGAAAACGACGTGCGATTCCGGTCGCACCATCTACAAACCAGTCTCCACCCTTGATTAGGAGGGCAAAACCGATTGCGAGCAATAAAATCGGAACTAACATTTTGGATACTCCTTATTTCTTTTATGTGATGGGCACAGTATAGCATGGTTTGGGCGGGAAGACAATGGGGCAAATTAAGTACTTGACGATGTGGAGGTGTCTTTCTGGACCTCAATGCCTTTATGTTCTGCCATCTTAACAATGTACCAAGCATTTAGCATTTCACCATAGAATTCAATGTCGCAGTTGCCGTTACGGTCACACAGAGTGATGATTGCATCTTTGTCGCCGCTATCGGAAACAATTTTTACGCAAACGATATCTGCCCATTGTATTTTCTTTTTGAGTGCTCCAAAGGATGAAAAACATAGTAGTTCTTCGTTTACCATGCATTTATATGAAAACGCGTTGAGTGTGAGGATGAGAAGAAAAAACGACAGTATGGCTAAAGCTATAAACAGAAAACGGGTTTCGCGTTTGAAAACAATCCAAAGAACAGAAAATGCAATGATTATGAGTAGCGTTGCACAAATTCGTGCAAGTATGTTGGCAGGAGAATGCTTTACTGTGAAGTTATCTTTATAATCTATTTGCGGCATCTCGCATGGGTTGTACTCGACAGTTTTGAATAGACGTTTGAAGTGTGAATTGAAAAAGTGTAGCATCTTTCATCCTTTCTCGTTTGTGATGAAATAATCATATCATAGATTCATGGGTAAGTAAATGCGCAAACATTCTTACAAAATATATGATGAGGTGCGGTTGGTATCGGCTTACCCCATGATAATGCCTGAAATAGTGGAGGTGTTTAATAAAAGAATTCCGAGAAGTGAACAAAATCACTTCCCGGAACTTTTTATGCGGATGACAGGACTTGAACCTGCACGCTCGCGCACCAGAACCTAAATCTGGCGTGTCTGCCAATTCCACCACATCCGCAAGTATTAAATTGAATCGAACCTAAAACTATCGTAGTCTGTAACCTGTCGTTCCGACAGCTCCAATTCCAACACATCCGCGAGGATTGAGGCACTTTACTACCTCGTGACGATGTGCTTGATCGTTGTATCGAGCAGTGGGAGTTCGTCTTTTAGAAATGTGGGATATGCTACGTGGTTGCCAAGTTCGGTGATGGGAATCCAGTGCATGGTTTCTCTTACACCCTGCGTATAGCTGTCGCTGTTTAAGTCTTGGCTGCCTCTTGACTTCATCAAATAATAGAAGGCAACTTCGTGGCAATCCATGTCGTTCGCCTGAAAGAAGTTCTCATGGATGATGACAAGTCGGTCTATCTCGTAAGCGACACCGGTCTCTTCGAAAACCTCTCGCTTTACTGCGGCTTCCGCAGTTTCTCCGACGTGCACACCGCCGCCTACGGAATAAAAGTAGTCATCTTTTTCGTTTCCGGCGAGAAGAACACAGCCGTCTTCGATGATGATTGCAGCCGCGCGGTAACGAAACCATCTACCCTCACTTGTAAATCCACAATCTATATTCATATCGTTTTCCTCCGTTAAGGCTTCCTCATTATAGCAACGAACGCATTCGTTGTCAACAGTGCATTTTGCCGGAAGCGGGCGTTGTCTGTGGCATTTTTCACAGCGGTTCGCGCGGGCGCACCCGGCGGATTGATACCGATAGTGGTGGGAGTGGTGCTTTTCACTTTTTTATCTAATTTGTGCTTTTGTTTTTGACCGTTATCATATATAATATAATTGCGGTACGTTTTTCTCGTGGCTTGAGAGTGCTGCTCGAGGAGCCGGCGAAGGAGGACGAGTCCGCTTTGCATTTTGATTACATAGCGGCCGGATGGGGAGTATTTGGCCGGAAAGGCAGGGTTATATGAAGTTAGTGTATGCGATTATTCGTGATGAGGATTGTAACAATGTGCTGGAGCGCCTGAATCAGAAGGGCTACAGCATTACGAAGCTTTCGACGACCGGTGGATTTATGCGTCGCGGGAATACTACGCTTATGTTTTGTACCGACGATGAGAAGGTGGCACCGGCGGTGGATATTATCAAGGAGACCTGTGGACCGAGACAGCAGATTACGTGCAATATGTCTATGCCGATGGGTGGCGGAGAGATGGATGACTTTATGCCGATGGCAGTCAATGCAGAGGTTGGCGGTGCGGTTATCTTTGCCGTGAATGTGGACTACTTCGAGAAGATCTAATCGCCGGCAGTGAGAAGAGAGTGGCATTGGTCTGAGAATGCGCACGATGGGGTGGCACATTTGTGAAAATGCTTAGCCGAGTGATACGAAAGTGCGCCGTGGATGGCGCAATAACGGAAATGCTGTATGTGAGAAAGGAGATTTGTTATGGCAAGAGTAAGGGTTAATTTGTGTGAGATTACGGATGAGATTTTGGATTTGACGAAGGTTTGTTGTGAGAACAGTAACATCGATCCGGCACTGTACGTGAAGTACGATGTGAAGCGTGGTTTGAGAGACTTGAATGGTAAGGGCGTATTGACCGGTTTGACGGAGATTTCGGAGATACGCTCTACGAAAGAGGTGGACGGCGTCAGTGTACCGTGTGAGGGCAGCCTGTTTTATCGCGGTTACAACGTGAAGGATTTGATACAGGGTTGCAGAGAAGACGGTCGTTTCGGATTTGAGGAGACAACTTACCTGCTGATCTTCGGCAAGCTTCCGAACAAAAAGGAATTGAAGCAGTTCAAGAAGCTAATCGGGCGTTATCGTTCACTTCCGACGAGCTTTGTACGTGATACGATTATGAAGGCGCCGAGTGCGGATATGATGAATGCATTGGCACGTTGCGTTTTGACGTTGTATTCCTACGACGACCGCGGCGACGATACCTCGCTACCGAACGTGTTGCGCCAGTGTTTGCAGATGGTAGCGCTGTTTCCGATGCTTTCGGTATACAGCTACCAGGCGTTCCAGTATTACCATAGCAATGAGGATTTGTACATTCATAAGGCGCAGAAGGACTTGTCCACGGCAGAGAACATTTTGTACATGCTGCGTGAGGATTGTCAGTACACCGAGCTTGAGGCAAAGGTTTTGGATGTGGCATTGATTTTGCACGCAGAGCACGGTGGCGGTAACAACTCGACCTTTACGACGCACGTGGTAACCTCGTCCGGAACGGACACATTTTCGGTAATGGCTGCGGCACTCGGTTCATTGAAGGGTCCGAAGCACGGCGGTGCGAATGTAAAGGTGATTCAGATGTTCGCCGACATGAAGGAGAAGGTATCCGACTGGACCGACGACGAGGAGGTTTCGGCATATCTGAGAGCGCTCCTGCACAAAGAGGCATTTGACAAGCAGGGTTTGATTTACGGCATGGGTCACGCGATTTATTCGGTTTCCGATCCGCGTGCCGAGGTGTTCCACGGCTTTGTTGAGAAGCTGGCGGTCGAGAAGGGCTTGGAGAAGGAGTATCAGCTGTATGCTAAGGTTGCCGAGCTGGCACCGAAGATTATTGCAAGCGAGCGTAAGATGTACAAGGGCGTTAGTGCAAATGTCGACTTCTACAGCGGCTTTGCCTATCAGATGCTCGGGCTTCCGCTTGAGTTGTACACTCCGATCTTCGCAATTGCGCGTGTGGCCGGCTGGAGTGCACACCGCATGGAGGAGTTGATCAATGCCGGAAAGATCATTCGTCCGTCCTACAAGAGTGTTATGGATGAAAGAGAGTATACGCCGCTTTCGGAGAGATGATGAGATTACCCGGAAAAAGATTAAGGCAGTGCCAAGCGGCACTGCCTTTGTTGTTGCTGTTTGGTATGTTGCGAAATGGCACATTGTGTGCCGGCAACTTATCGCGCACTATATTACTTCGTAAGCGTCAAGGTTACAACGCTACAAGGAGGCAATACGATGTTTGCCTTTTCGCCGGTCAGTGTACAACCTTCAAAATCTGCGGTCACAACCTGCTCCGGATTGTCGAAGGTGTTGTAATCGGTAGCCTTACCGGTGAGAATCGTTCCCGTCCAGGAAGTGTATGCTTCGTCGATGACGGTGTCAAGCGTATAGGACTCGGAAAGGCTCGCGTTACAAAGTGTAATCGTCAGCGTATCGTCCTTTACGGAGGTGGATACGGAAACCTCCTGTACCGGCTTGCCGTCATGCTCGACAATGGTATCGGAAAGAGTTGATTCTACAGCTGTAGCATCCTGATGATCCTTGTACATGCAGAAGACATGGTACGTGGGAGTCTTGATCATCTTAGCACCCTCGGTGAGGATTACGGACTGCAGTACGTTGACAACCTGAGCAATGTTAGCCATACAGATACGCTCTGCGCGGCGGTTAAAGATGTTCAGGTTCATAGCGGCAACGATGGCGTCACGCATCGTGTTCTGCTGATACAAGAAGCCCGGATTCGTTCCTTCCTCTACATCAAACCAGCAGCCCCACTCATCAATCGCCAAGCTCATTCTGTGCTCGGGATCGTAGCGGTCCATAATCGCAAGATGCTTATCGATCATCGGTTCAATCTTCTGCGTTTCGTAAATGGTCTTGTAATATGTAACATCATCAAAGCCCGTCGCACTTCCCTTGTGAGCCCAGTTGCCGTCCACGACGGTGTAGAAATGCAAGCTAATCGCATTTGCATGCATCGGCTTTACAATCTGCATGAGCTTTTCGGTCCATTCGTAGTCCGCACCGTTCGGTCCGCAAGCAATCTTGAAGAGGCGATTCTCTCCGTAATTGCGGCAGTACGTCTGGAAATGACGATATACATTCGCGTAGTACTCGGGAGTCATATTGCCGCCGCAGCCCCAGTTCTCGTTGCCGATGCCGAGATACTTCAGGTGCCAAGGCTCTGCCTGACCGTTTTCCTTTCTCAGCTCCGTCATGGGAGAGATGGCATCCGAGGTCATGTACTCAATCCACTCGGAAAGCTCGCGAACGGTTCCGCTACCGACGTTACCGCTGATGTACGGCTCACACTCGAGCTGACGACACAGCTCCATGAACTCGTGCGTACCGAAGCTATTGTCCTCGGTGATACCGCCCCAATGTGTGTTAATCATCTTCACACGGTTTTCCTTCGGTCCGATTCCGTTCTGCCAATGATACTCGTCAGCGAAGCAACCGCCCGGCCAGCGGAGCACCGGAATCTTCATATCCTTAAGTGCCTGTACCACGTCGTCACGCATTCCCGCATGGTTCGGAATGTCGGAATTCTCGGGTACGAAGATGCCGTTGTAAATGCATCGACCCAAATGCTCGGAAAAATGTCCGTACACTTCTTTACGAATGGTTCCGCGAGTATTTCGGGTCTGAATGAATAATTTCTTATTTGCCATAGCGCAAAGCCTCCTATCGATATTGTGCTGCTGCATCGTATTTATGCATTTTCATCACACTATGAATACTGTAACGGACAAATGCAAAAAATACAATGGAGTATCTCTTACTAATTTCATAATCGGTTCGATTTGTGTGCTGAAAATGCGCCGTGTGGACGTTTCAAGTTGCACTTTGCCTGTGTCTGTGCTACGATGAAAGAAAAAACGCAGGGGTGAACGTATGGATAAGGTTTATGTATTGATGGCAAATGGATTGGAAGAGATAGAAGCGCTTACGACCGTCGACGTTTTGCGTCGCGGCAACGTTGCTACGGAGATGGTTTCGATTGAGGCCGGATTGGAGATTAAGGGGGCACATGGGATTCGTTTTATGACGGATCGTCTGTTTTCGCTCGACGAATTGATGGACGGCGATATGCTTGTACTGCCCGGTGGAGGCGGCGGGACGAATGCACTGATGGCACATGAGGGCGTGCGCGAATTGCTGAAGGCATACGAGGGTGGTGACAAGTATCTTGCAGCGATCTGTGCGGCACCGAGCGTGCTCGGACGCAACGGCATCCTGCAGGGTAAGAAGGCAACCTGTTACCCGGGCTTTGAAGAAGAATTGCTCGGTGCAACGGTGACCGGAGCGTCTGTAGAGCGTGACGGCAAGGTCATAACCGGAAAGGGCATGGGTGTATCCGTGGCATTTTCCCTTGCACTGCTCGCGGTGTTCTCGCCGGAGGCGGCAGAACGGATTAAGGCCGGCATTCAGTGCGAAGGATAACACATTCCCGTACAAATGCGTGCGCGGTGCGACCGGCAAAGACTTCAAGCCGAAGGGTAGGTGACTTCCTTTCGCAGGCGAAACAGTAGGTACAGGTTCGGAAGCAGCAAAAAGGTGTTGGCGAGATCGGCGAATTCCCAGACGAATTCGGTGTGGGCGACACTTCCGATGACAATCATAATGAGATATACGAAGCGGTAGCATAGAACGCCGGCATTTCCGGCAAGATAGGCTGCCGCTTTTTCGCCGAAATACGACCAGCCGAGCAAGGTCGCCAGGGCAAATGTGATGATGCTGATATGGAGCATGGCGTCACCGAGCAGTGGCAGCTCGCCAAATGCAACAATCAGGTAAGAACTTCCCGGCACGCCTACGTAGGTGGCGGGTGCAGCTAGGATGCAGCTGACGAGCGTAATCCCGGTGATTCCGCATAAAAAGACGGTGTCAAAGAACGTGGCAGACATGGAAACAAGGGATTGTTCTACAGCAGTAGTGCCCTTGCTTGTCAGGGCTGCGAGCGGAGCTGTGCCTAGACCGGCTTCGTTTGTGAACAGCCCCTTTGCAACTCCTTGACGTATGGCGGCACCAAGCGTATAGCCTACCAAACCGCCGGAAAATGAGCTTGCGGAAAAGGCGCCTTTTAGTATTCGATATACGGCTTCCGGCACGAAACGCAGATGACCGAGTAACAGAAGCAAGAGTCCAAGCACGAAAAATGCGGACATAGCCGGAACCAATACGCTGCAGGCATCGCGAATGCCGAGTAGTTTACCCGAGAATAGAAGAGCAAGGAGAACGGCGACGACGATGCCGGTCACGAGCAGAAGGTCGCGGCAATCGGATTTGTTGGCCAGCGCAGCCACGGAAGCAGCCAGAGCATTTGACTGTGTGAGCGAGCTTGTGCAGGCCGAGGCGATGAGCAGTGCGACGGCAAATGCGACCGCAACCCAAGGCAAGCGAAGCTTTTGGCTTAGGAGATGCATGGCTCCGTAATCACCGCCCGGTTCGTCTCGATACTGTAGACATAGGTTGCATTCCGCATACGTGGTAGCCATGCCGAAGATGCCCGTCAGCCAGCACCAAAAGACTGCTCCGGGGCCGCCGATGGCAACCGCCGCCGACATGCCGAGGATGTTTCCGGTTCCGAGTGTGGCGGCCAGTGTTGCGAAAAGGGCGCGAAGGGCCGAAGCACCATTTGCATTTCGTAGCACGCGCAGCGATTGTCCGAGGTGACGCTGCACGAACCGCGATCGAAGAGTAAAGTAGAGATGACAGGAGAGCAATACGATCAATACAGGACCGTTCCAAAGCGCTTGATTGATTTTGATGATAAAATCGAGCATGCACGTCACACCGGAGCATTTTGATAACAATGTATTCGAAAATGCGATCGGTCATTCCGCCTTTACTCGAGAAACTCGACAAAAAACCTACAATTCCCAATATAATTTTCATGTTGCGTGAAATACTAAGAGTACCAAAGGAAAGTGAACAGAAGCTCCGAATCGAAGAGATGCGGTGCCTCGCAGTAGCTTCGATTTGGGGAAATAATAACGTAACTCAGAAAGGAGTTGAAAAGTATGTCTAACAAGAGTGGTTCCAGAATGGCAGTGCCTCAGGCAAAGGAAGCTATGGATCGTTTCAAGATGGAAGTTGCATCTGAGATCGGTGTACCGCTTAGCCAGGGTTACAATGGTGACCTTACCAGCGCTCAGAACGGTAGCGTAGGTGGCGAGATGGTTCGTCAGATGATC
>JAZODS010000017.1:0-7312 GCA_045597165.1 Lachnospiraceae bacterium
CCCGCAATCTCGGACAAATACAGATGCACTGCTGCCTCCGTAGGCTCCTCCGCCTTTCGTTCCTCCAAAAATGCCTCAAAATCCGCTGCCTTGCCATCGTACTTCTGAAGAGGAATGTCCGGATAATTCTCCGCAAGCACTGCCTCTACATCGTAGCCCATGGCCGCAAAGCCAAACTCATCAAATACATACAGCTTGGAAAATGCGCTTCCTTCTTCGCCATCTTCCTCACCGTCGCCTTCGTCATCGTCTTCGCCATCGTCACCGACAAGCGATCCTCCCTCATTTCCCGAATCCATCACAAGCTGCATAATCGGACCCGACGCCATCGCAAGCACGAGCATAAGAATCATAAAGATGAGAAATGCTCGGTTCTTCAGCGTCTGCACAAGAGTAAAGACGAAGACGTCACGCGTTCCTCTCAACTCACTCTTCTTCATTCGCTGCACCTACCTTCTCAACGAAGATTTCGTGGAGTGACGGCTCTCTCAGCTCGAACTTAACTACCGGAACCTTTGCCTCAATCAAGCTCGTCAAAAATGCCATCGCCTGCTCCTCGCCGTTCACGCGCAAATGATATTCGCTCGGAAGCTTCTCTACAATCGGAAGCTGTGCCTGCTCAATGTACGGAGCGATGTCCGCTTCGCATTTTACAAACAAATTCACACGGCCGTAGCTCTTCTTAATCTCATCCAGATTGCCCTGCAATACTACCTGACCGCGGTTCAAAATCGTGATGTCCGTACAGAACTCCTCGATCGTCGGCATCTGGTGACTCGACATGATGACATACTTATCCTTCGCAATCTCCTCGCGAATTACTTCCTTGAACAGGTCGGTGTTCACCGGATCCAAACCACTCATCGGCTCATCCAGCACAAGGAACTCCGGGTCGGACAAAAGGGCAGCCATCAGCTGAATCTTCTGCTGATTACCCTTACTCAACTGATTCGCGCGGTTCGCTTTTACTTGCTTGCCCTTCTTGTTCTTCGGAGGGAAGATGTACTCATCCAGCTGAAGACGTCCGGACCAGTAGCGAATCTTCTCCATCGCTTCTGCCTTCGGCACCTTCTTCAGCTTCGCAAAATACAACAGCTGATCCAGCAAGGAGTAGTTCGGATACAAACCTCTCTCCTCAGCCAAATAGCCGATATTCATCTCAGACGGCTCCATCGTCTTACCGTTCCAAAGCACCTCTCCGGAATCCTTCGTAAGCATTCCCAAGATGATTCGGATCGACGTTGTCTTGCCGGCACCGTTCGTACCAAGCAACGCATACACACCCGGCTTCTCCATCGAAAAGCTAAGATGGTCCACAACGACCTTCTCGCCATAGGATTTCACCAGTTCTTTCACTTCAAATGACATGTTCTTTTCTCCCTTTCCGGTAATACTACTTTATCATTATGGTAATTCATATTGACACAAGAATTATACAACGCGACCGGGCATTTGGCAAGCAATTTTTCGCTTTACCATGAAAACGTATTGCCATGACGAAGCGTGCAGTAATTGTGTCACGCTTCCGCCTCCAGCCGAACGCTGTGGTGCGCAAGGCCAAGCTCCTGTGCGATACGCTCCTCTCGGGTGTGACATGTGAATACAAGCACCTGTCGCCCCTCCTGCGCCAGCAAAGCAAGCGTTCTTTTCAGACGCTCTTCGTCGTAAAATGCAAAGCTATCGTCGAACACGAGCGGAAAGTCCTCGTTCTTGTACATCAGTCGTCCAACCGCCATACGAAGCGCCAGCTGCAGCTGCTCCGTCGTACCCGCGCTCAGCTTGTCTGCGCTGACGAGACGACTCTTCTGACCGGCCTTCACCTCGAGCTTCTCGTCGGCGGTCACCTTTGCATACGCACCCGCGGTCAGCTCCTGCGAAAGTCGGGACAGTTCTCCGTTCAGCTCCTTACCGAAGCTGTCGTGGATTTCCTGCGCCAGCTGCTCAATCGTCTCCAACGCCAGCGAAATGGCCGCCCGCTCTGTCGCATCCTGTTCCTGCTCCTCCTTCAAGGCGAGCATCCTCTCGCGCGTCTCTAAGATGCGCTGCTCCACCTCTCCGCTCAGCTCAAGCCGCTGGTCCGCTCTTGAGATGGCGTCCTTCAGCACGTCTCTTTCCTCGCGAGCAGCATTTTGCTTCGTCTTCTGCTCCACCGCCTTCGCCATTAGGCTGCTCTGCAGCTCGTTGATCCAAGTGCTATTGAGCACATCCATCGGCGCAAAAGCACGAAAATACGTAAGCAACGCTTCTCTCTTCTCCGCCAGCTCCAGCTGATCGATGCGAACGTGATTCTCAAGCTCCGTCATACGCTCCTCGAGCTCGCGCACCGTCGCACGATTTTCCGCAATACGCAGGCTTCGCGTCGCCAACTCCTTCTCACTCGGCAGCTCCTTTAGCAGATCCTCTGCCTCCAGCAGCTCCTCCGGTACCGTCTGTGCAATCGCCTCGGCTTCTTGTCTGCGAGCCTCTGCATCCTTTTTGAGATGCCCCTTACGAATCAGATAGACGATAAAGCAGCCTACCGACGCCGCTGCGAGCGTGACACCGACCGGCCAAAGCAAAATCGCGCCGATCACTGCTGCCACAAGAAGCAGCGACGCAACGAGCAATAGCGTACGTCCGCCGGACGCTCTGCGCTGTGCACTCTGCACCTCCCAGTCGGCACGAGCCTTTCGCTCCTCCCACTGCTTGCGCAGCTCTGCTTCTCGCTCCTCTACGCGCTCACGACGCTCGGCAATCTCCGCAAGCGCCTCCTCGCTCTCCGTATCAAACAGCACGCGCTCTCGTCTTTGGCGAATCGTTTCGAGCTTATTCGTGCGCTCATTTGCCGCAAACACGTCGTTGCAATAGTCCTCATACTCGCGAACCTTGCCCTGAAATTCGACCTCCACCTCGCCGCTTGTGTCGCGCGCGAGCTCAGCCAATTCGGCCTCTATCTGCACAAGTCGCTCCTGCGACTCTCTCATCGAGCGCTCTACGACATCGAGCTGCTGTTGCTCCAGCTCGTCCTCCTTTAGCTTCTGTGCAAGCTCGGCCTCGCGCTGGGGCAGCTTCTTCGCATCGAGGCTACGCTCCAGCTGGCGCAGACGCTCATTTGCCCCGGCAACGTCCACCTCGCGATTTTTGGCCATGCTCAGATTCGCAATGTGATTGGACAGCTCCGAGCGAAGCGAATCGTCCGGGCCGGCGCCACTCTGCGGTGCGAGCACCGTATTCACAAAGCCCGCCTCGCTCACCTGCGGAGCAAAATGCTCCATCAGTTCTCCCGGAAGCGACACCTCACGTCCCGTATCGAGCTGCGTCACGCGAAGGCTCTTCTCGTTCATCAAAAAGTTGCGCTCCACGCGGTACGTCACGCCGTTCCACTCCAGGTCCATCGCGCCCTGATAAGAGCCCGGCGTATCCCACGGCTTATGCTTATCGTACGGCGCGCCCTTCACCTTGCGGCCTCTCGGCGTCTCAATGCCGAACAGCATTCCGCGTAAAAATGCGAACAGCGTGGACTTTCCGGTTTCATTTTCACCATATATGATATTGAGTCCGTCACCGAACTCAATGCTTGCATCCTTGAACTTTCCGAAGCTCTGCGGATACAGACCTTTTATCTTCATTCGCAGTACCCCCCTACCTCTTAATCAACGCTTCCATGCCAAGATACAACGCCTTGCGAGCAATCTCGGCTTCGGCCTCGTCACTCGCCTCTTCCACCTTTTTCTGCAGTGCGGCGATGTACATTCCGATGAGATTGTCGGCATTTTGCTTATACAAAAGGTCGAAATCGTACTCCGGCAGCGTCTCGTCGCGTACCTCGGTCACGTTGCCAAGCTGCATGAGCGCCGCATGCTCAATCGTGAGCTCGGCCGCATGCTTTCCTCTTAAAATGATGCGATAGAGATTGTCCTCCCCCGCCTCTCGAATTCGTGCCGTGATCCGGTCGGAAAGCGAGCCCATCGTATCCTCGCCGGTAACATCCAGCACAAGGTCAAGGTACTGTCGCTTCGCGAGCGGCACAAAGGTAATCTCGGTATGATACGCTCCGTCCTCGCCGGTAATGTCTACGAGCATGTAGCCGTGCGGGCCGGTTTCATTTTTATCGAGTGGCTCAAGCGAGCCTGCGTAGGCCATATTGTCGGCCAAAATCTCCGGCTTGTGAATGTGGCCGAGTGCCACGTACTCGAAGCCATTTGCCGCAATGCGCTTGAAATTCATCGGTACATTTTTCGGGTCGCCCCCGTGCGCGAGCAACAGCTGCATTCCGTCGCCGACCGCCTTCACGTCGTCGTAGCGTGCGTCCCGAATGTCTCTTGTATGGTAACTAAAGCCGTACACCGTCGCGCGAAGATCCGGAAATGTTACGTGCGTAATCTCCTCCTCGCCGAGAAAATGCACTCCCGCGCACCACTCAAAGTCGCGATAGTGCGAGCGTGCGCCGATGTAATCGTGATTGCCCGCGATGAGCACCACGCGCGTTCCCTTCAGTTTTGAAAACTGATAATCGACCTCTTTTAGGTCTCGCACGAGCGGCTGGCGGTGAAACAAATCACCCGCAATCAGCAGCAAATCCACGCCGTCTCTGTTGCAAATCTCTATTACCTCTCGAAAGGTATCGGTAATCTCGTTCTTTCTCTTCGTCGCCAGCGGAGTGCCCTTCTCGGGCTCCATAAGCAAATGCACATCCGCAATATGTAATACTCTCATCCCTTCTCCTTTCTTACGCAAACCATCTATCCATCGCAGCGCTTCTCGCGCCGTACGCAAACCACAACTTCATGGTTCTCTTCACAGTCAACCCACTAGTTAGAGTATAGCATTATCATTACCATTTGACAAACACTTTCCCGTAGGGTATACTGTCCCTACTGAAACAAAGTGTCTGAGGAGAAGGGTTCGCCCGACTCCGAAGGGTGCGAAATAAGTTAGTGGTCTAACGGGAAGGAGCTCCGACCCCGAAGACGGCGTATTTTTTGTACCCTTTTTTCCGATGCTGGAAAGGATTTGTTATGGAGACTCGCATTGCACTCATCGGCATTCTCGTAGAGGATTTGACCATGATTACGGAGGTAAATGCTCTGCTGCACCAATACAGCAGCTACATCATCGGCCGTATGGGAATCCCCTACCGCGAAAAGAATCTTTCGCTCATCAGCGTGGCCATCGATGCCCCGTCGGACGTCATCAGTACGCTTGCGGGAAAGCTGGGAATGCTGCAAGGAATCCGAGCAAAGACACTGTATTCAAAATAAACGGAAAGAAGGTTTTATCTATGAAGAAAGTATTATCACTCATTCTCGTTCTGGCGCTTGCGCTGTCCCTCGTTGCCTGCGGCGACAAGAAGGACCCCGCTGACCAGACCCCGACGAACACCCCCGCGGGCTCGCAGGATGGCACGGACGTGACCCCTACCCCCGCTGAGCGCGCAAAGCTGAACGTTGCCGTTCTCAAGGGACCTACCGCCATCAACATGATGAAGCTTATGGCGGACGACGAAGCAGGCACCTCGGCAAATGACTACACATTTACCGTAGCCGGCGCAGCCGACGAAATCACCGCTTCCATCATCAACGGCGACATTCCCGTAGCATCCGTTCCTTGCAACCTCGCAGCAACTCTGTACAACAAGACCGAGGGCGGCATCACGATGCTCGCCATCAACAACCTCGGCGTATTGTACGTGCTCGAGAAGGGCGATTCCGTACAGTCCGTAGCAGATTTGAAGGGCAAGACGATCTACTCCACCGGCGCCGGCACGACGCCCGAGTACACGCTCCGCCATTTGCTTAGCTCCGCAGGCATCGATCCCGACAACGACGTAACGATCAACTACCTCTCCGAGGCAAGCGAAGTCGCTGCACGTCTCGCCGAGAGCGACGGCAATATGGTAGCCATGCTTCCTCAGCCTTACGTAACGACCGTACTGAATGCAAATGCCGACGTGCGCATCGCACTGGACGTAACGAAGGAGTGGGAAGCTCTGAACGAGGATTCCACCGTAGTGACCGGCGTTGTTATCGTCAACAACAACTTCCTTAAGGAAAATGCGGCTACAATCGAAGCATTTCTCAAGGAGTTCGCAGCAAGCAGCAGCTACGTAGTGGAGAATGTCGACGAGGCGGCTGACCTCTGTGAGCATTTTGACATCTTCAAGGCGGCTGTCGCTAAGCAGGCGATTCCGTACTGCAACCTTGTATGCTACACCGGCGCTGAGATGAAGGCTGCTGCAGAAGCATACCTTCAGGTGCTCTTCGACGCTAACCCGAAGGCTGTCGGCGGCAAGATGCCCGGCGCGGATTTCTACTATGGCGTAGAGTAGCTCAAATAACGAATCTCATTGCGGTATGTCATTCCGTTTCGGACCGAGTATCCGGCGGAGCGGCATGCCGCTTTTTTTGTGCCTTGTTGCCCGACGGATCGGCATGCGGCTTTTTTGCGGCTTGTCGTCCGCTGCGCACCACACCGTACTGCAGACACCGCTCCCCCGAAAAATTTTTTCGAAAAATGCTTGACTTCCTGTTCTACATGGTGTATAACAAGAATAGCAAGAGGTAATTTTCATTTACCGCATTTGCCTAGTGCGCTCGATAACAGCTCGTAGTTTCCTGCAGAACAACGACTTCTAACGAGCGGCGCGTTACCAATTGGATGTTTGTTTTACAAGGAGGAGATTGATGATGATGTACAACGATGATTTATTCAACAAAACCGCACAGTTTCTTGACTGTCTGCTTGACGACATGGCCAGAAGTTTTAACGGAATCGATTTTGATTCCTTCTTCCGTACGAACGGACGCGGCTTCCACGGAAGCACAAGGCGACCGGAGCCGGCAGCAGACGCTACACAGTGTACGGCGGAAGGTGCCGACGAGGTACAGACCTGTGACGAGCCGGTAAAGGCTCCGTGCGCGGACGCTCCCGACTGCGAGGAGAGACCGCATCACAGCGGAAGACACCACAGACCGTTCCATGGACCGATGCATGCGCCGGGACACTATGGCCCGTTCCACGCACCGAAGGTTCCTTGCGGACAGCCGATGAATTTCTTCCTTCGTGCCGACTATCGCCTTGAGGATGGTGTCGTAACGATTCACGTAGAGCTTCCGGGCTTTGCGAAGGAGGATTTGACGGTAGAATATTTGCACGGTGCGATTGTCGTAAAGGCAAGCAGAGCATTTGACGAAGGCGTTACCCGCGAGAATTTCGTGGAGAACAACCGTCGCTACGGTACGTTCGAGCGTCGCTTCCGCGTCGGCAAGATCGATCAGGAAAGCATCCATGCCACTTACGTGGACGGTGTGCTGACCATCACCTGTACCAAGAA
>JAZODS010000018.1:0-5323 GCA_045597165.1 Lachnospiraceae bacterium
CAGCAGAGGCGATCAGATTCTAAATGCTGCATCCTTCGAGAAGCAGGGCTTCAGTCGCGTGCTCGAGGAAGAGGCGATTACGGAGGATACGCTCTACGAAGCGGTGAACGAGGTATTCGAGAATCGTGCGAAGTACGTAGAAGCGATGGAGAAGAGCCCGGCCGGTGACGCAACGGAGCAGATCGTACAGATCATCAAGTCGCTCGTGTAGAGAGTGAGGTCGGTAAGTACGCGCAACACCCCAACACAGACACAACAAAGATAGGAAAAGAAAAAGGACTGACAAAAACAACTGTCAGTCCTTTTATTTTTTTGTGCATCAGTTAATTCCTCGCA
Source organism: Lachnospiraceae bacterium (assembly GCA_045597165.1). Lineage (GTDB taxonomy): Bacteria > Bacillota > Clostridia > Lachnospirales > Lachnospiraceae > ISDg. Next base: position 337 of record JAZODS010000018.1, read on the forward strand.
GAGCCATCACTGCGCCCTTTTGGGCGCTAACACCGCAGCGCTTGCGCTGCTAACACCGTGGCCTTCGGTCACTATCACTGCTCGCAAAGCGAGCTGCTAATCCGCGCAGCGAGCTCCGCTGCTTCCCCTTCCGCATACGCTCCCTGCGGCCATACCGGCAGGATGCCGTCGCCGTCATAGCGGGGAATGATGTGGATGTGCAGATGGAATACCGTCTGTCCCGCAGCGGTTCCGTTGTTCTGCAAAATGTTGATGCCGTCGCACTGCAACGTGCTCTTCACAGCACGAGCTACCTTCTGAACAACGGGGAGGGCCTTAGCGGCAACAGCCTCGTCGCAGGAAAGCAAATCAGCGGCATGGGTCTTCGGGAGCACAATCACATGTCCCTTGTGTGCGGGCGCGATATCCAGTATTGCGCGGAAATTCTCGTCCTCATATACCGTAGCAGACGGAATCTCTCCGGCTGCAATCTTGCAAAAAATACAATTGTCCATAACTACCTCCGAATGGGAAATGCGGCACCGGGCAGGCTCGCCTGCAAGTGGTACCGAATTCATTGTAGTACAGGATGGGACAACGCGCAAGTACATTTTTCTCCGACTGACTGCGTGTGCGCCAATCAGCCATAACTCCTCACGCCCGCGTTTCCGTACCTACATCCGCGAACGATTGCGATAGTAGCGGCGTGCCAGAATTTCATTGGACAGAAGCACCTGAATCAAACCGAGCAACCACGGGTTGCGAGGGTCCTTTGTGAAAATGATGGTAATCGGCGGAGCGAGCATACCGTCCTCCTGCAGCGCGGAATTGTCGGGGATGCGAAGGGTAGCGTCACCATTTTCCGCGAGTGCGTCGTAGATTTCATATACCATTCGTAGCAAAAGCTCGCGGTCGGGATAGCGGTCGAATAGAAAGCCGGTTTCCGAGTGCTCGCGCTCGAGGCGGCGAAGCAGCTCGCGCTGCAGAGGGAGAAGAAATTCGGGGTAGAGCGAGGTAAGGTAGCGTTTGTCGCGCTCGTATTGCTCGCGGTCGGAATATGTGGGCAGCGGAGGGATTGGCAGAAGGAGACCTGTGCCCTCGCGCGGATAGAAGTAGGAAGGAATCGAATCCGGCGTGCCGGGCACGCGGTAGGGAAATGGCGTGGTTGCCGGAGTCGGTCGATTGAGATTCGGATAGATCCATTCTTTCATGGGCATCACCAAGAAGCATTTGTCGTACTACTATATGCATACGTCGGAAGCATGATACAAAAAGTTCGCTGCGAAGCGCAAAAAGAATTGCATGTCCGCACAAAAAAGGGTATGATAAAGTGTAGTAAGAATGCGAACGGAGAGCTCTATGAAATTACAGTATCGAATTCTCATATTAGTCGGAGTGTTCCTTGTATCTCTGGCGATATTTTATCATAATCTAGATGTCCACACATACATGACGGAGCTGCAGACGGTCGGTGCCTCAGAGGCAACGCTGCCGGTCATCAGCTTTTTGTCGGGCGGCGAGGAGATCAACGAGACGCTCGGCTATACGTTTGAGGCGGATGCGAGCCTTTTGAGAGAGAGCATCACGCCGGTGTCGCAGGACCTGAGCTTTTCCGTAATCATTACGGAGCACGAAAGCTCGGTAAAGCGACTGCGCTGTGAGGTGATGGAGGTTGTCACCGGAACCGTGCTGGACACAAAGGAAGTAAAGGCGCTTCGCAAGATGGACGACGGACGCCTCATCGCCGCTCTCGTGCTCGGCGACAATTACGCTACGGATACCGAATATACGATGCGAATTACCCTGACGACGGACGCCGGAAGGGACATCTATTATTATACGCGACTTTTGGTTGCGACGCATGGCAATCTCGAACGAGAGATGGCATTTGTCCGCACCTTCCACAGCAGCATACTCGACAAGACGAAGCGCCACGAGATGGAGCGCTATCTTGAGACGTCCTACACAGCGACCGGCGAGGATTACTCGCATGTGACGATCGAGGACTCGATTGAGACGGTGGGTTACGGCGATATGGAGCCGACCGAGTTGTACTGCAGCGTGCCGACGATTACGGAATACACGTCCTCTTACGTCAGCGCGAAGCTTGATTTTCGCTTGGAGCTGTATTCAAATGATGGTCTGGAGCGCTACTCTGCGCAAGAAAGATTCCGCTTCCGCAGCAGCAGTCAGCAGAACATTTTGTACAATTACAACCGAGATATGAATGCGGAGTTCGACGGAACGATGGTCAGCATCAACCGCAATCAGATCAAGCTCGGCCTGTCGACGAATCGCGAGCTGAACTATATGCTCAGCGAGAATAAGAAGTATTTGCTGTTCGCCTACGACGGCGACATGTGGCAGTACGACATGGCGAAAAATGAGATGGTGCAGGTGTTCACCTACGACAAGGAAGACGGCGACTACGCGAGATATTATAACCGCGACCATGATTTTCGCCTCATTTCCGTAGAGGATAACGGCGACGCCGACTTTGTATTTTACGGCTACATCACGCGAGGCCAGTACGAGGGCCGCGTGGGCATCCTATATTACCGCTACTACGCGGAGGAGCATCGAATCGAGGAGATGATGTTCGTGCCGGTAACGGTGTCCTACGAGCTGCTCAAGGAGGAATTCGGCGAGCTGTGCTACATGAACGACTACGACGAGTTCTACTTCAAGCTGTACGACACGCTGTACCTGTACAGAACGCTCGTAAACGACTTCACCGTCGTGGCAGAGAAACTGTCCGAGCGCTTCGTATTGGCACAGGAGCAGGGCATTCTCGTATACCAGTCCGAGTATGAAAATGCGGACAACAAGGAGGTCATCTTCTACGACCTCGAGAACCGTTCCTCGAGCACGATGAAGGCGCCGCAGGGCGACCGTATCCTTTTGCTCGGAACGATTGACGAACAGATGATTTACGGACTTGTGCACGAGGAGGACATCACATTTTACGACAACGGCGAGTGGAATGTCCCGATGTACAAGATTATGATAGAGGAGCTTGACGGTACTATCGTGAAGGAATACCAGCGAGAGGGCGAGTATTTTGCATCCGCTGAGGTCGTGGAAAATGCAATCACAATCAAGCTTCACAAGAAGACCGGCGAGGTTGCCGTGCCGCAAGAGGACGGAACCGAGAAGATGCGGCCCATTTACGTGGAGTCGGGCGACTACAACATTCTGAAGAGTAACGAAATCCCCGGCGAAGCGATTACGATTGGCAGCAGAACGACCGATCTGATGCACCGCGAGTATTACATGAACCTCCCGGAGGGCTACAAGCTCGAGAAGATTCCGAGCTCGGTAGCGACGCAGTTCACCGTCCTTACGAACAGCACCGCAGTACGCGTCGGCAAATGGATTGAAGAACGCTACTACGCTGTAGCATACGGCAAGATTCTGCTCGTCTCCGACGCACTCGGTGAGTGTATCGCTTTGGCAGACGACAATATGGGTGCCGTATACGATGCAAAGGGCAATGTCGTATGGGTACGCGGCGTGAAGAAATCGTCCGCAAGCCTCAAAAATCTCGATAGGATGTATGCAAACGATACCTACTCCGAGCAGCAAGCTATCTTGCAAATGTTCCTCAGCTACAAGGGAAGCCGCGTAGATGCCAAGGATTGCAACCTGCACGCCAAGGCACTGCTCACCTGGCTGACCGAAAGCATCCCCGGAACGGCCGTAGACCTGAGCGGAGCGAATCTCTCACAGGTACTGTACTTCGTCTCGGAAGGCCGCCCCGTGTGCAGCAAGATGAATGACGAATGGGTACTGATCACCGGATACGAGCCGTCCAAGCTGACGATCGTCATCCCCGCTAGAGGCCGAACCGCCACCATCGACATCGACGAGGCAAAGGCCGCCCTCGACAAGCGTGGAATCTACTATAGTTATGTCGATTAACGCATGAGGAAAATGTTCAAAAAAGAGTTGACAGCACAGCGACATGATGGTATATTAATTGTTGCTTGCAGTCGTGGCGGAATTGGCATACGCGCATGATTCAGGTTCATGTCCACTTACGTGGGTGTGGGTTCAAGTCCCATCGACTGCAGAGAAAAAAGCACGCCGGAAGGCGTGCTTTTTTAGTGGAAGCAACGCAGCTATTACCTGCGCTCTGCGCGCGCAAATTTTTTTTAGGAATTTTCAAAAAAGCCGTTGACAAATCACGAATCACGTGGTAACATAATCAAGCGTGTTGGAGACAACATGACATGCGGACTTGCTGGAATTGGCAGACAGGCATGACTAAGGATCATGTGCGCTAAGCGCGTTCGGGTTCAAGTCCCGTAGTCCGCAGTAACGAAAACCTCTTTTGTCTATGAGACAAGAGAGGTTTTTTGTGTCTTTACGTTCTTGATGGGCTGAACAATGGTAGCGCGGGCGATTTCTGCAGCGTTTGAAAAAGCCATTGTTTTGTGGTATGATTGGTTTGATACATAAGTAGCAAGCAACTTGTTATTCGAAGCGGAGAGTAAGCAATGAAGATCTATGACATTTCCCAAGAGGTTTTTAGCTGCAGGGTATATCCAGGCGATCCGGCACCGGAGAAAAAGGTGATTAGCTCAATGGAAAATGGAGCTTTGTATAATCTGACGGCATTTAGCATGTGCGCTCACAACGGCACTCATATAGATGCGCCGGCACATTTTCTGAAAGACGGGAAGACCGTGGATGCGCTAGGCTTAGAGGCGTTTGTGGGAATGGCTTTTGTGGCGGAGCATCATGGGATTGTCTCCGGCGAGGATGCTGTTAAAATGCTCGAAAAAGCGAAAGAACAGAGCCCGGAAGCCGCAAAGAGAATTTTGATCAAAGGAGCAGCGGAAGTTTCTCAGGAGGCTGCGAAGGTATTTGCCGCCTCGGGAATTTTTCTTCTGGGAAATGAATCTCAGACGGTCGGACCGGAAGATGCGCCGATGGCAGTGCATCTCATACTTCTGGGCGCCAATGTTGTCTTGCTGGAAGGAATTCGTCTGGCAGAGGTTTCGGA
>JAZODS010000019.1:0-1770 GCA_045597165.1 Lachnospiraceae bacterium
AATCTGCCTCAAAGCCTGCGCCGAGCACGACAAACATCTTATTCGTATAATCATTCGGGTAAGCAAACAGACGCTCCGCGATCATTCCGAGCGAAGCTTCCTTCACAGCGGTCTCGTCCATCCAAATCGCATTTAACTTACTGTACGTGCTACCCTCGATATCCACCTCTTTGTTGGAGGCAAATGCATCGGTGCCGAAGCCGACAATCGCCTGCTCCGTTCCCATGTAAGAACGCACGTGGAGATTCTGCACGGCAATCTCTCTGTAGGTCATCCAGTCTGCGCTGTGCAGCGCCTGATTCAACAGGATCTCTGCCTTGAGGTCCGCGTCATTTACCGCCGCCATGTCGTCGTAGTAGCCCGCCACCTTGAACTCCTTCTTCGTGGTGGAAGGAGCGCCGTAATCACTCGGGAACGAGCTCTTCAGTTCCTGCAGTACGGTACCTTGGAACAGCCAAAGTGCCGCCATCGCCACAAACCAGACAAGCATTAAAAAAAACAGATGTCTTCGCAGCTTCATCGAATATCTCAATTCCTTAATAAATCGCCCCATGAGTTAGCCTCCTATTCTATACTAAGTGCATCCCGCGCCCGCATCTCGGGCCGCCTCAACCGTTCTGCACGCCCGCATCTTCGGCATGTGCCAAGCCTCCGGTCGCCCGCACTTTTCGACATAGTTATATGTATGTTAACTATATAACAAATCGACGAAAAAAACAACGGGACAGGCGAAATGTAACACAAAGTTAAAAATTCGCCGTCCCGTCGTCATAAAAATTCTCTTTTCACGTGGCCGCGGCTACGTTTCTTCGCCGGCAGTCACGCCACGAATGTGCATCTGCCTGTCGCCACGCCACCAACGTGTCGTTGCCGACCGCTTCGCCGCTCCTTAGCAGATCTCAGCGCCCGACGGCATATCCTTTTCGGGTACCATCAGCGAGAGCTCGCCATTTTCGTCCTCGGCGCACAAAAGCATACCCTCGGACAACAGTCCCGCAAGCTTTGCGGGCTTCAGGTTCACGAGCACCATGACGCGCTTGCCGACCATTTGCTCGGGGCTGTACGCCTTCTTGATGCCGGATACGATCTGCAGCACCTTGCTGCCGACCTTCACCTGCGAGCACAGAAGCTTCTTGGATTTCGGCACTTCCTCGCACTTCAAAATCACGCCCACTTGGAACTGCATACGGGCGAAATCGCCGTACTCAATCTCTTCCTTTGCCTCGAGGTCGATGAAGCGTGTCTCTGCCTCTGCAAGAATCTCCTCTGTGGACTTTGCGCCTGCTGCCACACCAGCATCGGCAGCACCAGCAGCACCACCTGCCTCACCAGCAAATGCGCCGGCATTTGCCGATGGAAATGCGTTAGCATTTACATTACCTGCCTCAGCACCCTTGCCATTCTTTGCGTACACTGCCGCGATGCGGGCCTGCTCTGCCTCGTACTCCGCCTTCTGCGTAGCCTGGATCTCCTCCACCTTCGGAGCAACCTCCTTCCAGTCAAGGCGCGCGAACAGAATCTGCGGTGCATCCGTCACCTTGTTGCCACTCTCGTACAAGCCGAACTCCTCGGTTGCGTCAAATGCGCGAAGCTCCGTACCGAGCTGTGCCGCGATCTTCTGCGCGGTCTCCGGCAGGAAGCTCTCGAGAAGACTTGCGCCGATTACGATCGCCTCGGTCAAGTTGTAGAGAACCTCTGCAAGACGGTCCTGCTTGGACTCGTCCTTTGCGAGTGCTCAAGGCATCGTCTCGTCAATGTACTTATTGCAAC
>JAZODS010000020.1:0-132975 GCA_045597165.1 Lachnospiraceae bacterium
TCCCGAGAACAGAAGTGCATTTGAATTGGCATTGAAGCTTGCGGAGGAAGTAGGTGCAGACCTTGTACTCGCTACCGATCCCGATGCTGACCGTCTCGGTGTGTACGCTAAGGATTCCAAGACGGGAGAGTATATGTCCTTCACCGGTAATATGTCCGGTATGCTTATTTGCGAGTATTTGTTGAGCCAGAAGCAGGAGCTCGGCACCATCGCTAAGGACGGCTTCGTTGTTAAGACAATCGTATCGACCAGAATGGCTGAGAAGATTGCCGCAGCATACGGCGTAGAGCTTAAGGAATGTCTTACCGGCTTTAAGTTTATCGGTGAGTTGATTAAGATTGCCGAGGAGACCGGCTACGGCACCTATGAATTCGGTTTCGAGGAGAGCTATGGTTGCCTTGTAGGTACTCATGCAAGAGATAAGGATGCAGTCGTTGCGGTTATGTCGCTTTGCGAGGCTGCAGCATACTACTACACGAAGAATCTGACTCTTTGGGATCAGATGATGTGCATTTACGAGAAGTACGGTTACTTCCGCGAAGGTCTTGAGACTTTGACGTTGAAGGGCTTTGAGGGCGCTGAGAAGATTCAGTCCATGATGGAAGAGATTCGTAACAACCCTCCGAAGAAGCTCGGCGACTTTGAGGTTTTGAACTTCCGTGATTATGCAAAGGATACGATTCTCGAGATCGCAACCGGAAAGGTTACTCCTACCGGTCTTCGTAAGTCAAATGTTTTGTATTTTGATTTGAGCGACGATGCTTGGGCATGTGTTCGTCCTTCCGGTACCGAGCCGAAGATTAAGTTCTATGTCGGTGTTAAGGGATCGTCTGCAGAAGATGCAGAGCAGAAGATGAATATGCTCATTGCGGCAATGATGGAGCTGTCTAGATAAAAAGAGTTACTTGAAATATTCAAAGCCCGGCGTTGTTCGCCGGGCTTTTTGATGTAGCAACTACAGCTGCAGCAGAAGCGGAAGCAGTTCCTCGGGGCGGTCAATCACATAATCCGCTCCGTTGAGCTTAAGGAAATCGTGAGTACGGAAGCCCCAGGAGACACCGATGCAAGGAATTCCTGCGTTTCTTGCTGTCTCGATATCCACTTCGGAGTCGCCTACGTAAATCGTATCATTTGCCTTGGAACCGAGTCGCTCGATGGCATCGAAGATGCTATGCGGATGCGGCTTTTTGTATTCTGCGGGAGTTCCGATTGCCAGTTGATTGTGAGGAACGAAGAAGCGGCTGTTAAGCTGCTTCGTGGCGGTGTCGAGCTTGTTCGATACAATCGCGGTAGCTATGCCTGCCTTTTTCACTTCCTCAAGCATCGTAAGAACTCCTTCATACGGTGCTGTATGGTCATACATGTGCTCCTTGTAAAATGCACGAAAACAATCCAGCATGCCGGGAAAACGATCTTCCGTTGTATGGGTCGGTGCACAGCGTCTGATCAATACGGCAACACCGTTTCCGATAAAGCCACGAACCTCGTCAAGCGTTCTTGTCGGATATGCGTATTGTTCCATCGTATAATTCACAGCACTTGTCAAATCTTCTAGGGTATCCAACAGGGTACCGTCTAGGTCGAATATTACGGTTTGGTATCTCATACAGACCATTTTCCTTTCGCATTTGATAGTAAGTCACACCGTTGTAAAGGATGACCAATAACAGTCTTTCTGTTCACAATTATATCATGCTTTTTTTGATAATTGTGCATAAAAAAGTGTTGCCATGAGTTGTGAATTTTGTTATATTAATATTTAGTGGGCTTATGCCCAAAGGAACGTATTTGGGAGGTATTCGTCGTGAAAACGGACATTCAGATTGCTCAAGAAGCGAAGATGCTGCCGATTGATGAAGTAGCAGCTCAGCTTGGCATTTCCGCCGATGAGATTGAGATGTACGGCAAGTATAAGGCCAAATTCTCGGATGAGCTTTTGAAGCGTATTGAACATAATCCCGAGGGCAAGTTGGTATTGGTGACCGCAATCAATCCTACGCCTGCAGGAGAAGGTAAGACAACTACGACAGTAGGACTCGGAGAGGCTATGGGCCGTCTCGGAAAGAAGGCGGTTATCGCATTGCGTGAGCCTTCCTTAGGTCCGTGCTTCGGAGTAAAGGGCGGTGCAGCCGGCGGTGGTTATGCACAGGTTGTTCCGATGGAGGATTTGAACCTTCATTTCACCGGCGACTTCCATGCCATTACATCTGCGAACAATTTGCTTGCGGCGATGCTCGACAATCATTTGATGCAGGGCAATGCTCTTCAGATTGACCCGAATCAGATTGTATGGAAGAGATGTCTCGACATGAATGATCGTGCTCTTCGTAATATCGTAATCGGTATGGGAAAGAAGAGCGACGGTGTTGTACGTGAGGATCATTTTATCATTACGGTTGCTTCGGAAATCATGGCAATCCTTTGCTTGGCAATGGATATGAAGGACTTGAAGGAGCGTCTCGGTAAGATCATCGTAGCGTATCGTTATGACGGAACTCCGGTTACGGCCGCAGACCTCAATGCAGTAGGCGCGATGGCTTCCCTTTTGAAGGATGCTATTCGCCCGAACCTTGTTCAGACAGTAGAAAATACTCCGGCCATCGTTCACGGTGGACCATTTGCAAATATTGCGCACGGCTGCAACAGTGTGCGCGCAACGAAGGCGGCACTTAAGCTGGCTGACCTCGTGATTACCGAGGCGGGCTTCGGTGCTGATCTCGGAGCTGAGAAGTTCCTCGATATCAAGTGTCGTATGGCAGGACTTAAACCGGATGTGATTGTTCTTGTAGCAACGGTGAGAGCGCTTAAGTACAACGGTGGCGTTCCGAAGACGGAGCTTGCGAAGGAGAACCTCGAAGCTTTGAAGGCGGGCATTGTGAATCTCGAGAAGCACATCGAGAACCTTCAGCAGTATGACGTGCCGGTTGTTGTGACGTTGAACCGCTTTACCGAAGATACCGACGCAGAGTTGTCGTTCGTTGAGAACTTCTGCAAGGAGCGCGGTTGTGATTTTGCCCTTTCCGAAGTATGGGCTAAGGGCGGCGAAGGCGGAATCGAGCTTGCCGAGCAGGTGCTTAAGACGCTTGAGGAGAAGGAAAGTTGTTTCCATACACTGTATCCGGATGAGATGCCTTTGAAAGAGAAGATTGAGACGGTTTGCAAGCGCATTTACGGTGCAAATGGTGTTACCTTTGAGCCGCAGGCTTTGCAGACGCTGGAGCAGCTGACCGGTCTCGGCTTCGGACATTTCCCCGTATGTATGGCGAAGACGCAGTATTCGCTTTCGGACGACCCGAAGAAGCTCGGACGTCCCGAGAATTTTGACGTACATGTCAGAGAAGCTTATGTTTCCGCAGGTGCGGGATTTGTAGTCGTTATCACAGGAACGATTTTGACGATGCCGGGTCTTCCGAAGGTACCGGCCGCAGAACGTATCGATGTGAACGATGACGGTATGATTACCGGTCTGTTTTAATGATTGAACAAATGCGTTATGGGTGTTAACCGGATACGCTTTGGAAAGTAGCTTTAGGAGGTTGTAATGAAAAAGGTACTATGTTTAGGACTCGTACTTAGCATGCTGTGCGGTTGTGCACTGTTGCCTGCTGAGGAAGAGCTCCGCAAAGCTCCTGTAGTCCAGCAGATGGAAGAGGAGTATTTCACAACGGAAGCTGTAACCCGTGGTGATGTTCAGGATTACATTGGCGGAAATTGCAGATATGATTTTCAGCGCAGAGCTGATTATTCATTTTCCTATGATATCTTCCCGAACATGTCCTATGTTAGCTATGTTAACGAGGGTGACAAGGTAAAGGAAGGCCAGCTTCTTGCCAAACTGACTCTTGAAGAGAACGAAGAGGCTTTAAAGGCAAAGCAGGAAGAGATGGACGGCTATGCGGAAGAGCTTGAGCATCAGAAGAAGTTGCTTGAGATCGAGCAGAAGCGTCAGAAGCTTGCTAAGGATTACGGCAGAAAGTATGACACAGCAGCTCTCGAGCGTTTGGAGAATACGGTTTCTTCTTTGGAAGAGACGATTCTCGTAGAGCAGATTCGTTTTGATGAGCTTAAGGCACAGGTTGACGGTACGCAGATCGTTGCCGAGTTTGACGGCGTTGTTTCTTACCTCGCGGACCCTCGTAAGTCTTGGTTCTTCACAGCCGGTACTACGTTTATTTCCGTTCGTACCGAGCAGAGAACGTTCTCGGCTAATGTTGAGAATACAGATAAGATTCAGGTCGGTGATTTGCTCGACGTAGAGAGCGGTGAGAATTTCTACACTTGCGAAGTCATTGAGATCACTAAGAGCTCTGAAGAGGCGCGCAGTATGGGAGTGCATTTGCTTCCGCTGGATGCAGACGAGTATTTGCTTGATTTGGATGAGTCTACTTCCGTAGGAGGAACGCTTCGTTTGGTTACCGAATTGGCATCGGACGTTGTACGCATTCCTACCGGAGCACTTCGTACAATTGATGAGAAGCCCGCAGTATATGTTCTCGATGCAAATGGCATGAGAGAGCTTCGTTACATCGAAATCGGTCTGTCCATTTCCGGTAAGATCGGCGATGACGAGAATATGACTGAGGTAATCAGCGGTCTTGAGCCCGGTGAGCTTGTAATTATTCGATAGGGAGGACAAATAAGATGAGAATGTTTAGACGTACATTGGCATTACTCTTTGTTGCATGCATGCTTGTTTCCTCTATCGGATGTGATAAGCAGGTAGTAGTGCCCGAGCTGCTTCAGCCGATTGAAAGCATGAGCGCATTACACACCGTAACGAAGATGAATATGGAATCTGTACAGATTGTTTCGGGTTCTGTTGTACCCGAGGTATATCATATGGTATACGACTATGCAACTACCGTTGAGAAGTTGCATGTAAGCGAAGGTGACGTAGTTGTTGCCGGCGATGTGTTGTATGAGCAGAATCTTGAGGCTGACCGTCAGGCTCGTGAGCTCGAGATTCAGATTGAAATCAAAGAAACACAGCATACATTGGATGTGGACAACTTCGACGATACGATTGCGCAGTTGAAGAAGACGATGTATATGTTCAGCAATATGAAGGACTACTATAATTCGAATTTGATGAAGTATCAAATCGAAGAGCTTCAGCTGAACTTTGATCGTTCCAATGCTGCAAAGCTCGAAGAGATCGCAGCAGACAAGGAAAGACTCGAAGAGCTTAAGGAGCAGGCAGCTGCTTCTAAGGTGGTTGCTCCTTGTGACGGTACGATTTCTTATATCGGTATCAGTGACGAAAGCAATATTGTAGACGAAGGAAAGACGGTTATTTCGATTGTAAAGGAAGGTGGCTTCTCCTTGGTTTCTCCTTTCATCGAGGAAGAAGATTATGCGAAGTATTCTTCCGTAAAGGCGCAGATCGGTGCGGATATGTATGACGTTACCTATGTTCCTTATACGATGGAAGAGCTTGCGGATATGAACGCTACCGGTGGTGCAATGCACTCCTATTACACGGTGGAAGGACTGAAGGATACTGTTAAGGCCGGAGACTATGTGGCATTTTATATGACTACCGCTTTGGAAGAGCCGGTGCTTGCCGTTCCTCTTAATGCAGTATCGAAGGTTGGAAAGAGCTACTACGTAACGGTTGTGGACGGTGCTATGCAGGTTCAGAGAGAGGTTACTATCGGTACCAGCAATCTGAATTATCGTGAGATTAAGTCCGGACTTACCGAAGGTGAGGTTGTGTTTGCGGGCAAGGATCTTGCAACCTACGGCGTAGAGTATAAGACCACTACCATTCAGAACGGAACGCTTTCATCTCAGGTTAAGATTTCCGGAGCAGAGAGATATGCTATGTCCAAAGAGCCGTTCCACAATCCCGTACCCGGTGAGATTACGGAAGTATTCGTAGCTGCATTTTCCGAAGTATACGTAACTGCAGGACAGGAAATCTATACGGTACAGCCGTCTATCGACAAGGCTGATTGGGAACAGACGAAGATTGACCTTTCTAACTTCGAAAAGGAGTACGAGAAGGAAGTTGAGCGTCAGGAAGAGGCAATCGAAGAGTACGAAAAGAATCTGAAGAAGATTAAGAATAAGCTTGAGAAGTCTTTGGCGGAGATTGAGCTTGAGCGTATGAAGGAATCCTACGATACATATGTTGAGGATGGAAAAGAGCGCATCGCCGAATTGACCGAGCGCGTGGACAACTACGAGATTTGGGCTGAGGGTCCTGTGACCGTATATGCGGAATCTGATGGCGTTATCAGCAGCTTTGCTTCCTTCTCTAAGGGTACTGAGCTTACTGAGGATCAGTATATGTTTGATTTCTATGATCCGACGTCCTTCTGTATTCGTCTTGACAAGGAGAATACAGGTCTTCGCTATGGTATGGAGATTACGTTTACCTCTACGCTTGCCGGCGAGAACATTTCGTTCTCGGGACGTGTAGTTTCCTCTAAGGATGTATATCCTACCGATGCTACGAATCGTAATGAAGTTATCATTCTTTTGGATGAGGACCATTACATGGACGGTAACAATGTAGGAGTTGTATCGTACTACGATTATAACCTTGAGAACATTTCCTTGCTGGATCCTACTATTGTATACCATGACACCGGTGCAACCGAGGAGGAAGAAGAGGAAGAGGAAGATAATCCGATCAAGCCGCTTCTCCCGCAGAACGGTCATGTTCCGGAAGGAAAGCCGTATGTATGGGTTTATGATGCTAACGGTTGTGCTATTAAGCGTTACATTACGGTAGCGAGATACGACGCTGCAGGTTATTGGGTAGGCAGTGAACTGTCGGCTGATGACAAAATTATTATTCATTAGGAGGAGAATCGATGTTAAGATTTATTTATCGTAAATTGTTGAACAAGCGTTGGCTGATTCTCTGTATCCTGATCGGTAATATCCTAATGGTCGGAATCGCCGCTTGTAACCCGATGTACACAAAAGCAGCACTTCAGAAGATGCTCACTAAGGATATGAATACATATCTGGAAGAGAACAACACATATCCGGGTACCGTATATGTAGAAGCGAAGCTGAGTGATTCTCGTTTGGAGTCTTATTCTTCATCCTACTTCGATGATTATAGGACTGTTGAACAGAAAGTAAAAGAACTGTATGGCCTTGAGCCGATGTCTTCCGTCGCAGTATTCGCCAACAGTAATAAGCAGAGTGCTAAGTTTGAGACAAGCAGAGGAAAGGCTTCTATCGATGCGAAGGTTGCTTCTATCAGCAATCTTGCAGAGCATGTAGAAATCGTTTCCGGATCTATCTACAGCACGCAGAAGGACAGCGAAGGTATTATTGACTGTATTGTCAATGAACGTGTATACCTTTCCGCAGAGATGTTCATCGGCGATGTCATTGTTATGAATGATTACGAAGATTTGGATGGAAATCCGGTACGTCTTCGTATTGCAGGTGTGTTCCGTGCTGCCGATACGCAGGATTCTTACTGGGTTAAGGACCCGTTGGCGTATGAAAATGAGTTCTTTATCGACCAGGAGCTTTATAAAGAACTATTTATGAAGGATAATCGTATTTCCGGTAATATTACGGCAAAATGGTATACGCTTTACGATTACACGAATATTGATGTTGACCAGGTAGAGCATATGCTCGACATGGACAACAAGCTGTACCAGGATTACTTGGTTCGCGAGCTTTACTATACGGACAGTATGTTCCACGAGATTTTTGAGCAGTTTGTAGAGGATTCCTCTAAGGTATCTACGACAATGTGGATTCTCCAGGTTCCGATTCTCGTATTGCTTTGCGTATTTATCTTCATGGTTTCCAACCAGGTAATTACGATCGAGCAGAGCGAAATCGCAATGCTCAAGAGCCGTGGTGTAAGTCGTCTGCAGTTGATTATGACGTACTTCATCCAGGCAATTATCCTTGCGTCCATCGCACTTGTAATCGGTATTCCGATCGGATATCTGCTTTGTCACCTGTTTGGTTCGACAAATGCATTCCTTGAGTTTGTCGGAAGACGCGCTATGGATGTTAAGATTACGGGAACGTCGCTTTTGTATGCATTGCTTGCAGCATTTGCAAGTATCATCATCATGACGATTCCGGTTCTTCGCTATGCTCGTTTCAGTATTGTTGAGCAGAAGGCGAATAAGCGCAAGAAGAATAAGCCGATGTGGCAGAGAATGTTCCTCGACTTTGCATTGCTTGCAATTTCTCTTTATGGTTATTACAACTTCAATTCCCAGAAGGATTTGCTCCTTCAGAAGGTAGCGGATGGCGAGGCACTTGATCCGATGCTGTTTATGTCTGCATCGTTGTTCATCCTCAGCTGCGCAATCGTATTTTTGCGTTTCATCCCGTTGCTTGCATTTGCCATCTTCCGTATCGGACGTAAGTTCTGGAAGCCGGCAGGCTATGCATCCTTCCTTCAGATTACGAGAGATATTCGTAAGCAGAATTTCATTACGGTATTCCTTGTACTTACGATTGCACTCGGATTGTTCAATGCGAATATCGCACGTACCGTAAATGAAAATGAGGAAATTCGTATTCACTACGATGACGGTGCCGATCTTGTCGTTCAGGAGGCTTGGGTTAACAATGCTTCTTCCGTAAAGATGGGACGTGATACGGAGCTCATTTATCAGGAGGCGGACTTTAATAAGTATCTTGCACTCAAAGAGCAGCATCCCGAGATTACGGCGATGTCTAAGGTGTTGAGATTCCCGCATGCTCAGGTATACGTTGGTGGTAGCACCTTTGAGAGTGTTAACTTTATGGCCATCAATACATACGAATTCGGTAATACCGCTTGGATGCCGGAGGGATATACCGAGCAGCACTGGTTCCACGATTTGAATGCTTTGGCACAGAATCCTCAGGGCTGTATCATCTCTTCCAATATGGCTGAGCTCGGTGAGCTTGAGGTCGGTGATATCATTTCAATCAATTGTAAGAACGAGCTGAACGAAGCACTTGGACGTAAGGCTCTTACGATTACCGCAATTGTTGACTACTGGCCGACTTACGAGAATCAGATTCCGGGTGTTAACGAAGACGGTGCTGAGATCAATGTAGATCAGTTCCTCGTAGTTGCCAACATGGAAAATGTACTGAGAGACTATCCTTTGTTGCCTTATGATATTTGGTTCAACATTGAGGGCTCGACGGATTTCTTCTATGATTGGGCAGAAGAGAACAACGTGAAGTTCAATTCCTTCAACGATTCCAGTGCAAACATTATCGATCTCAAGAACGACCCGTATTTCCAGGTAACGAACGGTATGTTGACGATTACCTTTATCGTAGTTCTTGTACTTTGCGCAATCGGTTTCTTGATTTACTGGATTACATCGATTCGCTCCAGAGAGCTTATCTTCGGTATTTACCGTGCTATGGGTATGTCGATGAAGGAAATCATTTTGATGCTGATCAACGAGCATTTCTTCGGTTCCGTATTGCCGATTGCATTCGGTGCCGGTGTTGGTATCGTAGCATCTAAGCTGTTCATACCTTTGATTCAGATTGCATACTCGCCGAGCATAAAGACACTTCCGACTCAGATCTTTATGGCAAATGGTGATATGATTCGAATCGGTGTTGTTGTATTGTTGATGTTGGCAGTATGTCTCGGTGTTATCTCCGTATTGCTGTCTAAGATCAAGATCAATCAGGCGTTGAAGCTTGGTGAGGATTAAGGAGGGGAGCGCAATGAATATATTACAGACCAAAGACGTAAAAAGATGCTTCCCGGTTGCCGGCGGAGACTTTTGGGCCCTGAAGGGTATTAGTGTTGATGTACCGGAGAGCTCCCTTACGATTTTGAAGGGACGCTCCGGTTCCGGTAAGACAACGCTTTTGAATATCATCGGTGCTTTGGATGCACCGACGAAAGGACAGGTTATCTTTGATGGTGCAGACATTTCGAATGCTTCCGAGATGAAGCGTGAGAAGCTGCGTAGAAGTAAGATCGGATACATTTTTCAGTCCGTTGCATTGATTCCGGTTATGAGTGCGTATGAAAATGTTGAGTACGCATTGCGCCTTGCTAACTACAAGGGCGATTACAAGGAACGTGTTATGGAATGCTTGAAGATGGTAGGTCTTACGAAGCGTGCTTCTCATATGCCTCAGGAGCTTTCCGGTGGTGAGCAGCAGCGAGTTGCTATTGCAAGAGCCATCGCTCATAAGCCGAAGATTATCTTCGCGGATGAGCCTACCGGTGAGTTGGACTCTGCAACCAGTCTTCAGGTTATCGGTATCTTCAAAGAGCTGATTGCCAAAGAGGGTATTACCTTTGTCATGACAACTCATGATCCGAAGCTTATGAATTACGGTGATGTCGTATACGAGATTCAGGACGGCGAGATCATCCATTACGAGGATCATAGAGAGGAGGTTCCGACGAATGAGTGATAAGATTGAAAATGCTGAAATGATCGTTGAAGAAGCAGCACAGGCGATTTCGGAAGAGACCTCCGAAGCAGTCGTTGAGGCTGTGAACGAGAAGGCCACTGAGGCTGTGGCTGAGGTGGAAGAGGCTGCGGCAGATCAGCCGATGGAAAGTGTCATTTCCGATGAGCTTCGTGATTCCTTTATGGCTGCGTATAAGCAGAATGTCGAGGGTGAGCTTGAGGATCAGTTGGATGACAACGTTATGATTCTCTGTGAAAACCTCGTAAAGATCTATAAGACGAAGGAGACCGAGGTACTCGCTCTCCAGGGTCTTGAGCTTCGTGTAGAGCGTGGTGAGTTCGTTGCGATTATCGGTAGTAGTGGTAGCGGTAAGTCAACGTTCCTTAACATGCTCGGTGGTTTGGATCGTCCGAGTGCCGGTAAGCTTTATGTTGACGGCAAGGACTTGTTCAAGCTAACGGAGAAGCAGCTCGTTTCCTATAAGCAGAACACGGTAGGTTTTGTATGGCAGAACAACGCGAGAAACCTTTTCCCGTATTTGACCGCTATTCAGAATGTACAGCTCCCGATGATGTTCTCGGATGGAAAGGATATTGAAAAGCGTGCGCTTGATCTTTTGAACCTCGTTGGTATGGGTCATAAGAAGGATAGCAAGCTGAATCAGTTGTCCGGTGGTGAGCAGCAGCGTATTGCAATTGCAATCGCACTTGCAAACCGTCCGAAGCTTCTCTTGGCCGATGAGCCTACAGGTTCCGTAGACCAGAGAACGTCCGATTCCATCTTGGATGTATTCCGTAAGCTGAATCAGGAGCTCGGTATTACAATCGTAATCGTAACGCACGACATTAACCTCGCTAAGAAGGTTAACCGTGTCGTAATGATGCGCGATGGTAAGAACAGTAGTGAGCGTATCATGAAGGAAGAGTACCAGCGTCCCGAGGGTCTTAAGGGCTTCATCGAGGAGGAGACGCACGACGAGTACGCAATTCTCGACCGTGCCGGCCGTGTACAGCTTCCGAGAGAGATGCTTGATGAGATTCAGGTTAAGGGCAATCGAGTACGTCTTAAGGTAGAGGACGGAAAGATTATCGTAAGTGCTCCACTTGCATAAATTCATACGATATAGGTTGCACATATGGAGACATATGTGCAACTGTTTTATCGGAACACAAAAATCCGTGAGGACACGATGTCGGTGTATGAGAGCCGAATATCTAGGAACGGGATTTAATAAACCGGTTAGGAGGAGATAGGATGAATCAGATTCTTTGTTCAACAGGCGCATTGATTACCAGTCGAAACGGTCGAAATCATCGTTTGTTAGAAGAAGCGAGAAAAGCATTTGACTGCGATGGCTTCGAGTTTATGATGTATGAGGCTTGGTACGATAATTACGAGAGCATCACACAGGACATCATCACGATGAACCTGCCGATTGTAACGTTCCATGTCGAAAAGGGCATCGGAGAGCTCATCAGTCGAAACGAAGAAGGCGATCATGAGCTTGCGCTGGAGCGTTTTCAGATTAATTGCCGCATGGCTTCTCGCATGGATGCCAATGTGCTGGTCCTTCATCTTTGGGGCGGAAGAAGTTCCGACCGTGAGATTGAGACGAACATACGCATGTATCGCGAGTTACGTACTTTGGCAGAGAGCTACGGCCTTTTGCTGACGGTTGAAAATGTGGTGTGCAACAGGCAAGACCCGCTTACACATATGAAGGAGCTGCACGAAGTGTATCCTGACATTGCATTTACATTAGACGTACGCTTGGGGGCATTTCACGGACAGCTTGAAGAGTATTTTTCCGAGGAAAATGTGTGGCTGTGGCAGGGCGCGATTCGACATGTCCATATCAGCGATTTTTGCGGAGAGCCGATGGATTGGGTGAAATTAAGGCAGTGCCTCCACCCGAGCGAAGGCAACATTGATTATGAGTGGTTGTTCGCACAGCTGAATAGAGTAGGCTACGATGGGAACTTTACGATTGAGTCAACCTCCATTGCCGAGGATGGAAGCTGGCATATTGATAAGATGAATAAGTCAATCGCATTGCTGAGAGGTTTGCTATCAACTGTTGGTTGATATTCGTTGAGTAACGATTCAACTACGTATCGATTGCATGTTCGCTAGCAAGAGGTGTATCATTGTGTCATCACAAGAGAGAAGGGGAATGGCTATGAAAGAATATTTCAGTCAACAAGTAAAGACGTTGCGTACCGGCCTCGGACTTAGTCAAGAGGAATTGGCAACACGACTTGGAATCTCGACACAAGCGGTCAGCAAATGGGAGTGCGCGTTGTCGTATCCGGACATTGAATTGTTGCCGAAGCTGGCAGAGTTATTTCAGGTATCGGTGGATTCGTTGCTCGGAGTAGCAAAGCAGGGCTGTGAAGAGTCGATTTGTGATGAGACTACTTGTGAGGGCTTAAGTGCATTTGATGAGGCAGATGATACTCTTCACATTGTATGGGTACAAAACGGACGCATCTTGCAGTCTGTGGACCCGAATAGTCAGGCATCGCTGCTGTGCGAAGGGATGACTGTATCGCAGCCGATTCGCGTAGAGATTCACGGTAATGCGAGCATAGAAGGTTGCATTATTGGTGGTGTTCATGCAGGAATGAATCTGACGTGCGACAGTATCAATGGTGGTGTTCATGCAGGAATGTCCGTAGTGTGTGATAATGTCGGAGGTTCGGTTCAAGCCGGTATGACTGTAAACTGCGATAGCGTAGGTGGTTCCGTGAATGCCGGTGCGGATGTCAATACCGAGAATATCTCAGGGGATGTCATCAATGCAAAGCAAGTCAAATGCGAAGTGATTCACGGAAATGTCAACGCGGAAAGCGTACAGTGCGAAGTGATTCGCGGAAAAGCGGGGCCGATGCATCGGATGCGCTAGCCAAATTGCAATATAGGTTGAAGTCGATAAGATCGTTATCCTGAATTTGATACAGTGTAAAACAAGAAACGCCGAAGACAATGCAATGTCTTCGGCGTTTGTGTTATTTCTGTTTTGTGAATCAATTGTAGGTGTCTGCTTGATGGCAATCAGATACTCAGATTCTTATACTTCTGTTCGCAGTACTCACAACGGTAAATGCGCTTCTCCGGATTGGTTAAGCGGAAGATGTGAGGAAGCTCCTGCTCGATGGAAGTGATGCAACGAGGATTCTTACAACGGAGAATGTTCGTTACCTTTTCCGGCAAGCGTACGTGGCGCTTTTCAACAATCTTATCATTTTCAATGATGTTGATTGTAATCGAAGGGTCGAGAACCGCAAGACTGTCTAAGTTCACACAGATCGGTCCGTCGATCTTGATGATGTCCTTTTTGCCCATCTTCTTGCTGGAAGCATTTTTGATGATGGCTACACAGGAGTCGAGCTTACCAAGCTCGAGGTATTCGTAAATTCGCATTGCCTGACCTGCAACGATGTGGTCGATAACAACGCCCTGATGAAGTCCGCCGATATTTAACATGTGCTCACCTGCTTTCTATATTGCTTTGTCTGTAAGGTTCAAAAGTGTCATAATCAGTGCCATTCGTGCATACACACCGTAGCGTGCCTGCTTGAAGTATGCCGCTCTCGGATCGTTGTCGATTTCAACCGAAATCTCGTTGACGCGAGGAAGCGGATGGAGGATGAACATATCCTCTTTTGCATTTTCAAGCTTCGACTTGTCGAGGATAAATGCATCCTTCAAGCGGATGTAATCCTCTTCGTTGAAGAAACGCTCTCTCTGAACACGAGTCATGTAGAGGATGTCGAGCTCGGGCATTACATTTTCAAGGTTGGTAACTTCCTCGTACGGGATGTTGTTGGCGTCGAGAAGCTCCTCGCGCAAGTAGGTCGGAATGCGAAGCTCATCGGGGGAGATGAGGACGAAGCGTACATTTTCATAACGGCACATTGCCTTCATGAGAGAGTGTACAGTACGTCCGAACTTGAGGTCGCCGCACATACCGATTGTAATGTTATCGAGACTTCCCTTTAACTCGAGAATCGTAAGAAGGTCGGTTAATGTCTGGGTCGGGTGGTTGTGACCGCCGTCACCTGCGTTAATTACCGGAATCTCCGAGAAGCGAGAGGCTACGAGCGGAGCGCCTTCCTTCGGATGACGCATTGCGCAAATGTCCGCATAGCTTGAAATGATTCGAATCGTATCCGCAACGCTTTCGCCCTTGCTTGCGGAGCTGGAATCTGCGGAATGGAAGCCGAGAACCTGTCCGCCGAGATTCAACATCGCAGCTTCAAAGCTGAGACGAGTTCTCGTGCTGGGCTCGTAAAAGCAGGTGGCGAGCTTTTTGCCATCGCATACGTGAGCATACTTTTTGGGGTCTGCCATGATTTCTTGTGCCAAGAGAAGAAGATTGTGCATTTCCTCCTTGGTCATGTCCATGGGACTGATTAGGTGTTTCATAGGTTATCTCCGTTTCTGCGCTGCCGTATGAATTCCATCGGCTGTGTGGCAACGCTTACACAGCAAAATGCAGTGACCTGCAGAGAAAAAGCCTTTGGGAATACTATTCCCGAAGGCTAAAATCAAAATAACGCAAACAATTATAATATGAAATGTTCTGAACCATAGATCCGAGAAGAGGAAGGTTCGCAGGGAACTCGCCATCCTCAACCCATGTACCGATCAGGTTGCAAAGAATGCGTCTGAAATACTCATGTCTTGTATAGGAAAGAAAGCTACGGGAGTCCGTAAGCATACCTACAAAATGAGCGAGCAATCCGAGATTCGCAAGAGAGGTCATCTGCTCCTGCATGCCGGTCTTGTTATCGTTGAACCACCAAGCGGAACCCTGCTGAATCTTTGCGATAGCAGAGGAGTCTTGGAAGCAACCGAGAATCGTACCGATAGCCGCATTGTCCGTCGGATTCAAGGAATACAAAATGGTCTTCGGAAGTTCATCCGTAACAGCAAGTGCATCCAAAAAATCTGCGAGAGTGGAGCTCGGAGTATGATTGTCGATGCAATCAAAACCGGTATCCGGACCAATCGTACGGAACATACGGGTGTTGTTGTTACGCTTAACGCCGTAGTGAAGCTGCATAACAAATCCGAGACGTGCATACTCACGTCCGAGGAAGGTAAGCAGATTCGTCTTGTACTGAAGCTCTTCCTTAGCGCTGATAGCCTGTCCGTTCATACGCTTTGCAAAGATAGCGGAAGCTTCCTCGTCCGTGCAAGGAGCGTACATAACAAATGCAAGACCATGGTCGGAAACCTTGCAACCAAGAGAATGAAAATACTCCATACGTCTCGTAAGACATGCCTTTAAAGCCTCGTAGCTGTCGATGGGCTGTCCATCGCTAAGCGCAAGGCGATTGTTGATATATTCGGAGAAGGTGTCCTTCTCGATATACAGTGCATTGTCGGGACGAAATGCGGGAAGCACTTGTACGGGGAAAGAAGAATCCTCGGCAATCTGCTTATGCCAACGAAGGTCATCGGCTGGGTCGTCGGTCGTGCAAAGCAGTGTTACATTGGAACGAAGAATGAGACCTCTTGCGGACATGGAAGGGTCCTTCAGAAGCTCGTTGCATCGATCGTAGATTTCGCGGCAGTTGGCCTTGGTCAAGGGCTCGGTAATACCGAAATAGCGCTGCAGCTCGAGATGGCTCCAGTGATACAACGGATTGCCGATGGCGCACTCCAGTGTCTCTGCCCACTTTTTAAACTTGGCAAAATCGTCCGCATCGCCGGTGATGAATTCCTCCGGAACGCCTGCGGTACGCATCTGACGCCACTTGTAGTGATCGGCGCCGAGCCAAACCTGAGTAATGGAATCAAAATGCACGTCCTTTGCAATCTCCTCCGGAGGAATGTGACAGTGGTAGTCGATGATCGGCATCTTTGCTGCATAATCATGATAAAGCTGCTTCGCGGTCTCATTGTTCAGCAGGAAATCTTCACTCATAAAAGCCTTCATATCGATCCTCCTTCGCGTTCCGGTGTGTCCGAATCAACTGTTCGGTCTGTACACCCGTTGCGCGTGCATTTATTCTTCGAATTACTATAGCACAACGTATCATGAGTGTCAATTTGTTTTCGGGTGTTTTTTTCGATTCCGAAGGACAGGATGACACAAATTCTTGTGTGTGATAAAAATAAAGCAGAAAATGTGACACAAAATATAGACATTTTGTCGGATTCGTATTGATTGGAAAATAAAACTGTGTTAAAATACATACGATGTGGTTCGCGTAACAGAACGGACAGCATACAATGTGTATCCGAGAGCGAGCCTGTGCTCATCAGAATATAAATATGTTGCGGAGGTATTTTAGTATGGCATTAACAATTCAGAAAGTTACGGACAAGGCATTTGCAACCTACGGTCGTGTGGTTACCGGTTACGATACCGACGAGCTGATCAAGGTTCTTAACGAGACGACTCCCGCTCCCGCAGACGGTGTTGTATACGTTCCCGGAGACGCAGCTTTGGAAGCTACGCCCGCTATGAAGGATTTTTCGATGAACTGCTACGGCGGTATGCCGATTCAGATCGGATATTGCAACGGTACGAACACGAAGTTGAACTGTCTTGAGTACCACAGAGACAGCGAGATTGATATCGCTGCAGACGACTGCATTCTTTTGCTTGCAAGACAGCAGGATTGCATGGACGAAGTGCTTGATACATCTAAGGTAGAGGCTTTCCTTTGCCCGAAGGGAACGGCTGTTGAGCTCTATGCAACAACACTTCACTATGCTCCTTGCAGCGCTAAGCTCGGCGCTTCCTTCCGTGTAGTAATCATTTTGCCGAAGGGAACGAACCTCGACAAGCCCGAGATTACCGTTAAGGATAAGGACGATGCAAGATTGTTTGCTTGCAACAAGTGGTTGATTGCACATCCGGAAGCATCGGAAGCTCAGAACGGAGCAGTAATCGGACTTAGCGGCGAGAACATTGATATCGCAGAGTTGATCTAATACAAACTATTTTTCAAGTGCGCAGCCTACGAGCGAGGCTCCGGCGTCTAGGTCGACGAGGATGATGTCCGTTCCGATTTTCTTAATGCAGTTGAACGGAATGATGTATTCTTTCTCGTGCCCGAGAATGCCCCAAACCTTACAGGGACCGGGGACTACGATTTTGCTGATGCATCCCGAGCAGGGATCGAAGATAACATCGCAGATAAAGCCGAGACGCTCGCAGGTGCAGCAGTTGATGACTTCCTTTTGGCGCAGTTCATAGATACGCATGGCAAAACACCTTTTTTCTTAGCATATGCGGTTTGCGTTCGTCTGTGCGCCTTGGAACGATTCGATGGGAGAAAGTGAGGAAACCTATGAAATGTCCTTTTTGCAGTGCCGAAAACACTCGCGTAATTGATTCCAGACCCGCAGAGGATTCGAATTCCATTCGTAGACGTAGACAATGCGATCAGTGCTCCAAGCGTTTTACAACCTATGAGAAGGTTGAGACCATTCCGCTTGTAGTCATCAAGAAGGAAAATGTACGTGAGGCCTATGATCGCTCTAAGATTGAGGCCGGTGTATTTCGTTCCTGTCACAAGCGTCCGATCAGCGTTTCTCAGATTACGCAGCTCGTAGACGAGGTGGAGAATACCATCTTTAATATGGAGGCGAAGGAGATTCCGAGTAATAAGATCGGTGAGCTTGTCATGGAGAAGCTTAAGGCTTTGGATGCAGTTGCTTACGTTCGTTTTGCATCGGTATATCGTGAATTCAAGGATGTAAATACCTTCATGAAGGAATTGAAGAATCTTTTGGATCACGATTGATATGGTTCGCAGGCGTGAACTGTAGTATAAGTTGTCGGTAATTCGGTGTGTCGATTGTACATTTTGCCGACGGTAATAAAATACGATTCTCAGATAACGACTTCCGTGCACAAACGGAGGTCGTTATTTTTGTTGTATGCGTCAATAGGATTCGGGACTTCGATATCGTAAAATGTATGGCACATGCGAGGGTGGCGATATGCTGTATTGCATTTGGGGCTTCGCGTGGAAGGAATGCAAAAGGAATGCAGGAGAAATGCAGGAGAAATGCAGAATCAATGCAGAAGGAAACCGAGGAGGTCGTTATGTTTTGCAGCGTGGATAGCTATGCGGTACATGGAATCGAGGCATCGAGAATATGCGTAGAGGTGGATGTAGGCAACGGATTGCCTTGCTTTGATATGGTTGGCTATTTGGCGGGCGAGGTGCGCGAGGCCAGAGAGCGTGTGCGCGTTGCGTTAAAGAATTCCGGGTATTTGCTGCCCGCAAAGCGCATTACGGTCAATCTATCGCCTGCGGATATGCGAAAAGGTGGAACGGCATTTGACTTGCCGATAGCGATTGGAATTCTCGGTGGATTGGAGCAGCTTCCGACGGAATTTCTGGAGGGCGTCTGTATGATCGGAGAGTTGGGTCTGGACGGAACGATTCGACCGGTGCCCGGAGTGCTTTCCTGTGTTAGTGAAGCAAAGAAGCAAGGCTTTTCCGAGATACTGGTTCCGTATGAAAATGCGGAGGAAGGGGCTTTGGTGGATGGAATCGATGTGTATGGCGTTCGGAATCTTACCGAGGCGGTAGAGCATTTTACCGGAACGAATAAGCTACCGATTGAGAAGCTGGAATGGACACCGTTAAGAGAGGGAAATGTTCCGGATTTTGCGGATGTGTACGGTCAATTTCTCGCAAAGCGAGCCGCGGAGATTGCCGTGGCGGGAATGCATAACCTTTTGCTTCTCGGACCGCCGGGGAGTGGTAAGTCGATGCTCGCAAGTAGGATTCCCGGAATTATGCCGGACCTGTCGTTCGAGGAAAGTCTTGAATTGACGAAGATTTATAGTGTGGCGGGCTTACTCGGGGCGGAGCAACCGATGGTGCTGTCACGTCCGTTTCGTTCGCCGCATCATACGATAACCGTACCGGCACTTGTGGGCGGGGGACAATTTCCGATACCGGGGGAGATTAGCCTTGCAACACATGGAGTGCTGTTTTTGGATGAATTCCCGGAGTTTCGTCGCGGAAGCATTGAAGTACTGAGACAACCGCTTGAGGAGAAGCGTGTGCACATATCTCGCTTGCACGGAAATTATGTGTTCCCTGCGAAGTTTATGCTGGTGGCAGCGATGAATCCTTGCCCGTGTGGTCATTTTCCGGATAGAAACCGATGTCATTGCTCACAGGATCAGATTCAGAGGTATCTCGGCCGCATCAGTCAACCGATATTGGACCGCATCGATCTGTGCGTAGAGATGCCATCGCTTCCCGTTCGCGATATGGAGGACGGGCCGAGAGGGGAAAACAGTGCACAGATCAGACGGCGAGTCGAAGCAGCACGAAAGAGGCAGCATGAGCGATTTGCAGGCACGGACATCTTCTTTAACAGTGAGGTTTCTTCCTCGGCGCTTGATACGTATTGTCCGCTCGGCGATAGTGTGAAGAGAATCCTAAGAGATGCTACGGACCGCTATGGCTTTTCGGCGAGGGTATATCACCGCATTATCAAGGTGTCAAGGACGATTGCAGACCTGGACGGAAGCGAGGAGATTCTCGAGAAGCATATGCAGGAGGCGGTTTTGTATCATGCGCTTGATCATAAGTATCGTGTGCTTTGATCGGGAAAGGAGGGGTTATGGCGAATCGTTATGAACAGTGGTTGTGTACGCACATCGGATCGGCGGGGCAGATAAGGCGTCTTCTGAAATCGCTTGGAAATGCGGAGACGATCTTTCGATGTAGAGAGGAACAATGGAAAGGCGTGAAGGGGCTAAGTGATGACACGAAGCTCGTCATGGAGGAATTACGAACAGAGGACGTGCTGGCGGAGGACGAACGTCGTCTGGCAAGATTGAACGGAAGATTTCTTTGGTTCGAGGACGAAGCCTTTCCCGCGCGCCTTTTGGAGCTGGAGGATTGTCCGTACGGCATTTTTCTGCAAGGGCATATTCCGAATCGCGATAAACCGTGTATTGCCATCGTCGGAACGAGAGGGTGTTCGAATTACGGAGCGGAGATGGCTCGGTATTTTGCTAAGGAATTGAGTGCAGCCGGAGTTGTCATCGTGAGTGGCTTAGCTGCCGGAATCGACTCGATTGCGCAAAAGGCTTGTTTGGAGGCCGGCGGTGAGACGCTTGGTATACTCGGTTCCGGAATCGGAGTTCCGTACCCGAAGGAGAATTGGGAACTGTATCAAAAGGTCAGAGAGCACGGAGGGATTCTTTCGGAATATCCACCGGGGACAAAGCCTATGAAATATCATTTTCCGATGCGAAATCGGTTGATATCCGGATTTGCGGATGGAACGTTGGTCATCGAAGCACGAGAGAAAAGCGGAACGCTCATTACGGTTGATCGGGCCTTAGAGCAAGGAAAGGATGTATTTGCGCTGCCCGGACGAATTACCGATCAAAACAGTGTCGGCTGCAATCGGTTGATTCAGCAAGGGGCTAAGGCGGTGACATCTCCGGAGGACATTTTGTGCGAACTTTCGTACCGTTACAGTGGGTCCTTATTATATAAGGAGGAGAACGAACAGCTTACATTTGCATGTCTGCGAAGCGAAT
This sequence comes from Lachnospiraceae bacterium, assembly GCA_045597165.1. Classification (GTDB taxonomy): domain Bacteria; phylum Bacillota; class Clostridia; order Lachnospirales; family Lachnospiraceae; genus ISDg. The sequence continues at coordinate 20,927 of JAZODS010000020.1, forward strand.
CTTCGAGCGGCTTGCTTGCCGAGAAAGTAAATCTCTGTGAAACTAAATCTTTGGGAAATTCAAAAATAGTACTTGCAACGAATGAAAAAATGGTGTATTCTTTGTTGCGTTTGGACCCGAAACATTTTGATATGTTGGTATGGGAAAGCAATTTGTCACCGCAGGAATTGACGTCTGTGTTGGCAAAGCTGGAGTCCGACGGGTGGATTCGACAGCCTATACCGAATTATTATACAGTACGTGTTGAATGACCGATTTGGTTGAGACGGAGGTAATCATGGCGAACAATCTTGTCATTGTAGAGTCCCCTGCAAAAGCGAAAACGATTAAGAAATTCCTTGGCTCCGGTTATGAGGTGTTGGCTTCCGGTGGCCATGTTCGTGATTTGCCGAAGAGCAGTTTGGGCGTGGATGTGAATGACGATTTTGAACCACACTATATTACTATTCGTGGCAAGGGTGATGTTCTTGCCGCACTTCGTAAGGAAGTAAAGAAAGCCAAAAAAGTATATCTGGCAACAGACCCTGACCGTGAAGGAGAAGCGATTTCTTGGCATTTGAAGCAGGTGCTTAAGCTGGATGATAAGAATACATTTCGTATTACCTTTAATGAGATTACGAAAAATGCAGTGAAGAATTCCATCGGCAGTGCAAGAGAGATTGATTCGAATCTCGTGGATGCTCAGCAGGCCAGAAGAATTCTCGATCGTATGGTTGGTTATGAAATCAGCCCGATTTTGTGGAGCAAGGTAAAGCGTGGTCTGAGTGCCGGCCGTGTACAGTCGGTTACGCTTCGAATCATTTGCGATAGAGAAGCGGAGATTGCCGCATTTGAGAAAGAAGAATATTGGTCGATTAGCGGTGCATTTGTCGAGAAGGGCTTTAAGCGTCCCATTGTAGGTAGCTACTACGGTAAGGGTGGCAAAAAGGCAGAGCTTCGCACGCAGGCAGAGGTGGATGCAATTCTAAAGGAGATTCGTGACGCTCAGTTTGGCGTATCCTCGGTGAAGATGGGTGAGCGTAGAAGAAAGGCTCCGTTGCCGTTCACTACGAGTACACTTCAGCAGGAGGCATCGAAGTCCCTGAATTACGGTACGGTTAAGACGATGCGAATTGCTCAGCAGCTGTACGAGGGTGTCGATATTAAAAAGCATGGCACCATCGGTTTGATTACGTATTTGCGTACGGATTCCACTCGTGTATCGGTTGAGGCGGATGCGGCGGCAAAGGCGTATGTTTCACAGCACTACGGCGAGAACTATGTAACCTCCGCACGCGAGGCGGGCATTGATTCCAAGAAGATTCAGGACGCGCACGAAGCGATTCGTCCTACTTATATCGATTTGACACCGGCAATGGTGAAGGATCAGCTGACGAACGATCAGTTCCGTCTGTATCAGCTCATTTGGAAGCGTTTCGTAGCCAGTCGTATGGCAGATGCGGTTTATGAAAATGCATCCATTACGATTGAAGGCGCAGGTCATGAGTTCCATGCCAATGCTTCCAGCGTAAAGTTCGACGGTTATTTGTCGGTATATTCGGAATCCACGGAAAAGGAAACCGCTAAGGATATGGCCAAGCAGGCCAAGAACCGCATTCCTGAGCAGGGAGCGGTATTCATGAGCTCCGAGTTTGAAGGGGAACAGCATTTTACGCAGCCGCCGGCACATTATACGGAGGCAAGCCTCGTAAAGACGATGGAGGAGCTTGGTATCGGACGTCCGAGTACGTATGCACCGACGATTGCAACGATTCTTTCGCGTCATTATGTTGCCAAGGAAGGAAAGAATCTGTATGTGACCGAGCTCGGTGAAGCGGTGAATGCGATGATGAAGGAAGCATTTCCGAGCATTGTAGAGGTGGACTTTACTGCCAATATGGAGTATCTACTGGATGGTGTTGAAGACGGCAATGTGAACTGGAAGATGATTGTCCGTAATTTCTATCCGGATCTTCACAATGCAGTGCAGGAGGCGGAAGCGACGCTTGACAACGTTAAGATTGAAGACGAGGTAACGGACATTGTATGTGACGTATGCGGCCGCAACATGGTTGTAAAGTACGGACCGCACGGAAAGTTCCTTGCGTGCCCCGGTTTCCCGGAATGCCGCAATACGAAGCAGCTGCTCGAGAAGACAGGCGTTCCTTGTCCGAAATGCGGTAAAGAGCTTGTGATTCGCAGAACGAGAAAGGGTAGACGCTATTTCGGCTGTGAAAGCTATCCGGATTGCGATTTTATGTCGTGGCAGAAGCCGACTGCGGCAGAATAAGCCGATGAATCATTGTAAAGATACTAAGAGCATTAAGATACCGACTCCTTACGACTTGCAAAATGCGTTTCGTTCGGAGTCGGTTTTTTGTCGATAGAAATTGCTATTTTAGTGACGAAATCATAAGAAAATGCTTGATAATATCGCACAATTGTGATAGTATATACGCGTTTCGCTGATAAATTATATGGAGGATTATCATGAGCGTTCAATTGTTAGACAAAACACGAAAGATTAATAAGCTACTACATAGTAGTTCCGGTTCGGACAAGGTGGTGTTCAACGACATCTGCGCCGTACTAGGCGATGTTTTGGAATCGACGGTATTTGTCCTAAGTCGAAAGGGTAAGATTCTGGGTATGAAGAACAGAGAGGATATCCAGCCTCTCACGACCTTACTGGACGACAAGGTCGGTACATTTATCGACCCCCTATTGAATGAGCGCTTTTTGAATATTCTATCGACCAAGGAGAATATGAACTTGGCGATGATCGGATTCGATGAGAAGCAGTCCGAGGGTTATGTCGGTATTGCGGCACCGATTGAAATTGCGGGTGAACGTTATGGCACATTGTTCGTATATCGTACGAATAAGGCTTATACGATTGACGATATTATTTTGTGCGAATACGGCACAACCGTTGTCGGACTTGAAATCGTTCGTTCCGAAAGCGAAGAGTCTGCAGCTGAGCTACGTCGTCAGAAGATGGTACAGGCAGCGGTCAATACACTGTCCGTTACGGAGCTTGAGGCCCTTCGTCATGTGTTCGAAGAACTGGAAGGCAACGAGGGTATTTTGGTTGCAAGCAAGATAGCGGACCGCGCAGGACTCACTCGTTCTGTGATCGTAAATGCACTACGTAAGATGGAGAGTGCAGGTGTAATCGAGTCCCGTTCCTCCGGTATGAGAGGTACCTATATTAAGGTGTTGAACCAGAACCTATGGGATGTTTTGTACCAGGGAAGAAATGCGGCGAAAGCGGAGTATTAGGAACTTCGATTTCGGCCTCTGAGTTGATGTAATTAAGTTATATTAATTGAGTTTGAGCAAGGAGAAGTTGGGCATTTTCAATGAAAATGCTCGCAGTGAAGATATATGAAGATTAGTTTTTCAACACTCGGATGTCCGGATTATTCGTGGGTGGACATCTATACAATGGCAAAGGATTTGGGCTACCATGGCATTGAGATTCGAGGAATCGGCCATGAGATTTCGGCTCTTAAGGCAAGACCGTTCTTGCCCGCACAGATCAACAACACGGTAGAAAAGCTGAAGGATATCGGTATCGAGATATCCTGTCTGTCTTCGCAGACGGCATTGAAATATACGCAGCTTTTGGATAAGACGATAGAGGAGCTTCGTCAGTATGCTGAGTTGGCTCAGAAGCTCGGAACGAGATACATTCGTGTACTCGGTGATGAGCATCCGAAGCCGGAAGGTGAGGTGGATGACGAGGCGGTTATTTCCGCACTAAAGCGTCTTGCTGTCATCGGTGAGGAGTATAATGTTACGTTTATTGTTGAGACGAACGGTGTGTATTCCGATACGTTGAGACTCAGACGTGTACTCGAAGCAACGAACAGCAGAAAGGTTGCGGCTTTGTGGGATATTCATCATCCGTATCGCAATTTCGGCGAGAAGCCGGAGGAGACGGTGGCGAACCTCGGTGAGTACATTAAGTATGTGCATGTAAAGGATTCCGTTGAGATTGACGGTGTTGTGAAGTATCGTATGATGGGTGAGGGAGATATGCCTCTCGCTGAGATGTTCAGTGCTCTTCAGGAGATTCATTATACCGGATATGTATCCTTGGAGTGGGTTAAGAGATGGTCTGCCGAGCTTGCGGATGCATGGACGGTATTCCCGCATTTTGCGAACTATATGCGTCCGTATAAGACGACGCATAAGCATAAGCTTCAGGACAATAACCGCAAGACCGGAAAGTACATTTGGCCGAAGGAGCGCTTGATTGATTATACGTTCCCGGATGTGCTTGACCGTGTGTGCGAGTCGTTCCCGAATCAGTATGCATTCCGCTATACAGAGCTGGATTATACGAGAACCTATCCGGAATTCCGTGACGATGTGAATAGCTTTGCGCGCGCTTTGATTGCAATGGGCGTAAAGCGCGGTGACCACGTTGCTATCTGGGCGACCAATGTACCTGCTTGGTATATTACCTTTTGGGCTACGACGAAGATCGGTGCCGTATTGGTTACGGTAAATACCGCATATAAGATTCATGAGATCGAATATCTCCTTCGTCAGTCCGATACGCATACCTTGGTTATGATCGACGGCTTTAAGGACAGCGATTACGTAGGCATTATTAAGACGCTTTGTCCGGAGCTTGAGACTACGGCGCCCGGTCAGTTGAATTCCGATCGTCTGCCGTTCCTTAGAAATATCGTTACGGTAGAGAGCGAGCAGCCCGGCTGTTACACTTGGGAACAGGCAATCGCGCTTGGTGAGACTGTGCCCTATGTAGAGGTTGAGAACCGCAGAAAGTTGATCGATAAGCACGATGTGTGCAATATGCAGTACACCTCCGGAACGACCGGCTTCCCTAAGGGTGTTATGCTTACCCATTACAATGTCGTAAACAACGGTAAGGCAATCGGTGACTGTATGGACCTTTCCACCGCAGACCGTTTGATGATTCAGGTGCCGATGTTCCATTGCTTCGGTATGGTGCTTGCGATGACCGCATCCGTAACTCACGGTACGACGATGTGCCCGATTACCGCTTTTTCACCGAGAAAGGGACTTCACTGCATCAACCAGGAGAAGATTACGGCATTCCATGGCGTGCCTACGATGTTCATTGCCATGCTCGGCCATGCGGATTTCGAAAAGACGGATTTCTCCCATATGCGTACCGGTATTATGGCCGGATCGCCTTGTCCGATTAAGGCAATGCAGGACGTTATCGAGAAGATGAATATGTCTGAGATTTGTATTACATACGGTCAGACAGAGGCTTCTCCCGCAACGACAATGAGCAAGACAACCGACACGATTGAGACGCGAGTAAATACGGTCGGAGGACCGATCTTCGGTGTTGAGTGTAAGATTGTCGATCCCGAGACGTATGAGGAGCTGCCGGACAATGTGGACGGTGAGTTCGTTGCAAGAGGCTACAACATCATGAAGGGCTATTATAAGATGCCCGAGGCAACCGCAGCGGCTATCGACGAGCAGGGCTGGTTGCATACCGGAGATCTTGCGAGACGTCTTCCGGACGGTAACTTCAAGATTACCGGCCGTATCAAGGATATGATTATCCGCGGAGGCGAGAATATTTATCCGAAGGAAATCGAAGACTTCATCTACACGCATCCGAAGGTAAATGATGTTCAGGTCATCGGCGTTCCCGATAAGGATTACGGCGAAGAGATTATGGCTTGCATCATTTTGAAGCCGGGTGAGGAAAGCTCGGAGGAAGAGATCAAGCAGTACGTTATGGACCATATGGCAAAGCATAAGGTTCCGAGATACGTGGATTTCGTGGATTCCTTCCCGATGAATGCCGCAGGTAAGATTCTGAAGTACAAGATGCGCGAAGAGGCAGTAGAGCGTCATAACCTGCACCTTGCAAGCAAGATCGAAACCGCATAAAAAATTATTAAAAAAGTAGTTGCACCTTGCAATACTTTGTGTTATAGTTATTTAGTCAAAAATCACGCATACGGGTTCGAGGCCGGTGCCAAGCTTGGTCGCCGAGATTACCGGTGCGGAAGAAAAAACCATATGGAGGATTTAACATGAGCGTTATTTCTATGAAGCAGTTGCTTGAGGCCGGTGTACATTTCGGTCATCAGACAAGAAGATGGAACCCTAAGATGGCTCCGTACATTTATACCGAGAGAAACGGTATCTACATTATCGACCTTCAGAAGTCTGTTGGTAAGGTAGACGAGGCTTATGCAGCAATTAAGAGCATTGTTGCAGATGGCGGTACAGTATTGTTCGTTGGTACTAAGAAGCAGGCTCAGGACTCTGTAAAGATCGAGGCAGAGCGTTGCGGTATGTACTATGTTAACGAGAGATGGCTCGGCGGTATGTTGACCAACTTCAAGACCATTCAGTCCAGAATTAACAGACTGAAGCAGATCGAGGCTATGGCTAACGACGGTACCTTCGAGGTACTTCCTAAGAAGGAAGTTATCGGTCTTAAGAAGGAGTGGGAGAAGCTTGAGAAGAACCTTGGCGGTATCAAGGACATGAAGAAGATCCCGGATGCTATCTTCGTTGTAGATCCTAAGAAGGAAAGAATTTGTGTACAGGAAGCTCACACGCTTGGTATTCCGCTTATCGGTATCGCTGATACGAACTGCGATCCGGACGAGCTTGATTTCGTAATCCCGGGCAATGACGATGCTATCCGTGCAGTTAAGCTTATCGTTGGTAAGATGGCTGACGCAGTTATCGAGGCTAATCAGGGTGAGGAGTTCGTAGCACCTGAAGAGCCCGCAGCAGAAGAAGTTGCAGAAGAGAACTAATTAGAATAATTCATAGTAGAGCCGCTAAGCGGCAGAAATGAGGATTGTTATGGCAATTACAGCAGCAATGGTAAAAGAGCTTCGTGACATGACCGGTGCAGGCATGATGGACTGCAAGAAGGCTCTCAACGAGACCAATGGTAACATGGATGAGGCTATTGAATTTTTGAGAAAGAACGGACAGGCAAAGGCTGAGAAGAAGGCCGGAAGAATTGCAGCAGAGGGTATCTGCCGTATCGCATGCGATGGCAATGCAGCAGCAGTTGTTGAGGTTAACTCCGAGACTGACTTCGTTGCAAAGAACGCTGACTTCCAGGAGTATGTTGCAGCAGTTGCTGACCAGGCATTGGCAAGCGACGCAGCAGATTTGGATGCATTTTTGGCAGAGCCTTGGATTCTTGATTCCGCTAAGAGCGTAAAGGATGCATTGGTAGAGAAGGTTGCCGTTATCGGTGAGAACCTCAGCATTCGTCGTTTCCAGAAGGTTGTTGCTACGAATGGTTGTGTTGTTTCTTACGTACACGGCGGCGGCCGTATCGGTGTTATCATCGAGGCTGAGACTGCAGTAGTTAACGACGACATCAAGGAAGCACTTTCTAACGTAGCTATGCAGGTAGCTGCTCTTAGACCTAAGTACATTTCCGAGAAGGACATCGATGCAGAGTTCATCGAGCACGAGAAGGAGATTCTTCTTGCTCAGATCATGAACGATCCTAAGGAGTCCGCAAAGCCTGAGAAGGTTATTCAGGGCATGGTTGCAGGTCGTGTTAAGAAGGAGCTTAAGGAGATCTGCTTGATGGATCAGGTATACGTAAAGGCTGAGGATGGTAAGCAGTCCGTAGGTCAGTATATCGCACAGGTTGGTAAGGCTAATGGCACCGAGCTTTCTATCAAGACGATGGTACGTTTCGAGACCGGTGAAGGCCTTGAGAAGAAGGAAGAGAACTTCGCAGAGGAAGTAGCTAAGCAGATGGCCGGCAACTAATCCGTGAAGAACACAATTAAGTGAATTATAAGAACCGCAAAGACATATCTTTGCGGTTCTTTTTTTGCGTTCTGTTTCAAAAAGAAAGACCTCAGTCTCTTTGACATCTTAGTAGCAATCCACAATGACTTAGAGTGAAAAATGCGTATAGTTCTTTCCCGGCATGTACATAATGCTTGTAGATGATGTAAAAGGCCGAAACACAATGATTCGGTGTTGATGCAATCATCTTCGATTATTTGATAGTGAAGGAGAGAATGCAATGAAGAAGGCTACGAGAATATTAGCATTTGTCATGTTGCTCATTCTTAGTGCAAGCTGTCTATATGCATGTGGAAGAAAGAAAAACGACAAGGATGAGAATGCACTTGGTGTATCGAACGGTGGACAAGTGTTGAATATATATTGCTGGAATGAAGAATTCATCACCCGAGTTGCCGATCATTATCCCGGTTATGAAGAGGTAAGTGCAACGGAAGGCAGAATCGGTGATCTGAGAGTGATTTGGACCGTCACCTCCAACGAGGGAAATCAGTATCAAAATGCTCTGGATGCAGATTTGACACGCCAAGGTGAGGCTGCTGCGAACGAGAAAATCGATATGTTTCTCGTAGAAGCGGATTATGCGCTTAAGTATGTTAATTCCGACTATACTGTCGACCTTAAGGACATTGGGATCGATGCGGAAAGAGACCTTTTGAATCAATATACGTACACGCAGGACGTTGTTACGGATTCCGACGGTGCGGTCAAAGGCTCCTCTTGGCAGGCAAGCCCCGGTTTGATGGTATATCGTCGTGACATTGCCGAGGAAGTGCTCGGTACAGACGATCCGAATGAGGTGCAAAAGGCGGTATCCGATTGGACGAAGTTCGAAGATACGGCTGCGAAGATGAAGCAGGCGGGTTATGCGATGGTATCCGGTTACGATGACACGTATCGCATTTTTTCAAACAATGTAAAGTCTCCTTGGGTCGTAGACGGTAAGCTGAACATTGATGATAGTATTATGCAGTGGGTTGACCAGACAAAGCGCTTTACGGATGCCGGCTACAATGAGAAGACGACACTTTGGGGCGATGCATGGTCCAAAGGCTTTTATGAGAACGGAAAGGTGTTTTGCTATTTCGGTCCTGCATGGTTCATTGATTTTTCTATGCATGCGGACAAAGAAGGTAGCGTCGGTGACGAAGGCGGTTGGGCAGTGACAAATGGTCCTCAAAGCTTCTTTTGGGGCGGAACTTGGCTTTGCTGTGCAGCCGGAACCGACAACGCCAAGGAAGTGCGCGACATCATCCTTACAATGACGGGCGACAAAAATGTATTGCTTGAGATTGTGGATGAGAAGAATGACTTCGCAAACCACAGACCGGCAATGGATGAGCTGGCATCGGATCCCGAGTATAGCTCCGACATTTTGGGTGGACAGAATCCGCTACCGCTTTACGTGGCCGGAATTGCCGATTTGAAGCTTGAGCATCTTTCGCAGTACGATCAAGGCTGTAACGAAGAGTTCCAAAAGGCTATGAAGGACTATTTTGACGGAGTATGTGATAAGGATACGGCGCTGAAGAACTTTAAGGACGCAATCAAGAAGAAGTATCCGAGTATTAAAGTCGATTGATGTGTAGCATGCGGAGTGCTTCCGAGTGAGGCGCTCCGCGATATGATGAAGAGTGGGGAGCAATCATATGTCCGATAGTATCACAAAAAGAACAGGTCCGGCTCGAAAGGGTATTTCGAAGGGAATGTGGGGTGTTGCATTTCTCATACCTTTTATGGCCGCATTTCTCTTGTTTCAGCTGTATCCGTTGGTGACGACAATCTATAATAGCTTTTTTGAAAATTACATGGACGGACTGAATCAGGTGGGACCGACGTTTATTGGGTTCGATAACTATCGGGAACTGTTTTCGAACGGTGCGCTCCTTCGGTATGCATATAACACATTTGTCATGTGGTTGATAGGATTTGTGCCGCAGATATTGATTTCGTTGCTGCTTGCGTCGTGGTTTGCGAACAACCGCCTGAGACTTCGAGCCTCCGGTTTCTTCAAGACAGTGATTTATATGCCGAACTTGATTATGGCATCGGCATTTTCCATGCTGTTCTTTGCGATTTTTTCGGATATCGGCCCGGTAAATGCTCTTTTGCAGCAGCTTGGTGCAATCGGGGAGCCGTTTCGTTTTCTTTCAAATGTATGGGCCGCTAGAGGTCTCGTCGGTGGCATGAATTTCATCATGTGGTTCGGTAACACAACGATATTGCTAATGGCGGGAATTATGGGTATAGACGGAGCGTTGTTTGAGGCTGCTGAGGTAGACGGTGCGCGACCGGGACAGGTGTTTCGACGAATTACGTTGCCGATTTTGAAGCCGATACTTATCTACGTTGTCATAACGTCTTTGATCGGCGGAATTCAGATGTTCGACGTTCCTCAGGTGCTCACAAACGGCGCGGGAAGCCCGAACAACACGACGCAGACACTCATTATGGAGCTTAATGACCATCTGTACAGCAAGAACTACGGAATGGGCGGAGCTTTGTCTGTGATTTTGCTTGTAGTTACGGCGATTTTGAGCTTTTTCGTATATCGCTCGATGTTGTCAAAGGAGGAGTAGGAGGTCTTATGTCTGGGGATAACCGATTCGGTACGGAAATCAAAAAATCGATGGGACTGAGCACAAGAAGACTGATTGCATACAGTGTACTGTTGTTTATAACGGTGCTATGCTTGTTTTGGTTCTATATCCTGCTTGTGAATTGTACGAGGACTCACAGCGAAATCGGTACGGGCTTTTCTTGGATTCCGGGTAAGAACCTAAAGAACAACTGGAACAGTATGCTCGCGAGCTCGCAGCCGATTGTAAATGGTATGTTTAACAGCTTGTTTGTGGCAATCGCAACTGCATTTTTGTGCGTCTATTTCTCAACGATGACTGCGTATGCGCTTTATGCATATGATTTCAAATTCAGAAAAGCAATTGCGGCATTTATATTGGCTATCATGATGATTCCGACGCAGGTGACCGCACTTGGATTCGTGAAGTTTTGCAGGGATGTCGGACTCAAGAATTCGTTCACGCCTTTGATATTGCCGGCAATCGCATCGCCTGTGACGTACTTTTATATCAAACAATACATGGAGAGCAATCTGGCGAGATCGTATATCGAGGCGGCACGAATTGACGGTTCGGGCGAGCTGCACACCTTCAATCGAATTGTGTTGCCGCTGATGAAGCCGGCGATAGCGGTGCAAGCGATCTTTTCGTTCGTATCCAGCTGGAACAACTTCTTCGTACCCGGACTATTGCTGCGTGAGCCGAAGATGAAGACGTTGCCGATTTTGATTTCCGAGCTTCGTGGTGCGGATTATTTGAAATTCGATATGGGACAGGTGTATATGGCAATTGCATTTTCCATCTTGCCGGTCGTAATTGTTTATTTGATTCTGTCGCGATTCATTGTCGGAGGCATTTCGCTCGGCGGAATCAAAGGGTGAAGTCAACTGTGAGATGCACGGGATAGTCTTTGCGATTATCTTGTGCATTTTCTTGATTTCGAGACAAATGCTACATATTTCGAAAAGGATGAGAGCAATCCATCACATGAAGCAAAAAAGGAAAAAGCATTATTGATTTACGAACGCTTGTATGATAAAATATTTGCGATAAAATGCACAGCGTAATGTGCGGTAAGGAGGTGCTTCTTGGCAACCTATAAACGTATCCTTTTGAAGCTGAGTGGCGAGGCGCTTGCCGGAGACCAGAAGAAGGGCTTTGACGAGGAAACCTGCATTCAAGTGGCAACACAGATTAAGAAGTTGACCGAGGAGGGTGTACAGGTCGCAATTGTTATCGGCGGCGGTAACTTCTGGAGAGGTCGTACGAGTAAGACGATTGACCGTACGAAGGCAGACTCGATCGGTATGCTTGCAACGGTTATGAATTGCATCTATATGTCGGAGATTTGTCGCTTCTGCGGTATGAAGACGAGCATTTTCACACCGTTTATTTGCGGAACGGTTAGCGAGAATTTCTCGAAGGACAAGGCTGTAGCCGCATTAGAGGCCGGACAAGTAATCTTCTTGGCAGGCGGAACCGGTCATCCGTACTTTTCTACGGACACAACGACGTCTCTTCGAGCAATCGAATTGGATTGCGATGCCATCGTGATGGCACGTGCGGTGGACGGAGTGTATGACAGCGATCCTAAGGTGAATCCGAACGCAGTGAAGTACAGTCGTGTTACGTACCAGGAGCTTTTGGATAAGAAGTTGGCGATTATGGATCTTACCGCAACGGTTATGTGCATGGAGAACCACATTCCGACGCTTGTGTTCTCTTTGAATGAGGAGAACGGAATTCTCAACAACGTAGCCGGCAACATTACCGGAACGATCGTTGATTGCGAATAGATTTTACGAGAAACAGATAATAATAGGAGGTAGTATTATGCATGACATTTTAAAACCCTTTGAAGCTAAGATGACGAAGTCTCAGGACGCTTTGCGTGAGGAGTATTCCAACATCCGTGCAGGACGTGCGAACCCTCATCTTTTGGATAAGATTAAAGTGGATTACTACGGAACACCGAGCAGCCTTCAGCAGGTAGCTAACGTTTCCGTACCGGAGGCTCGAGTAATTATGATTCAGCCTTGGGAGTCCCGTTTGATTCGCGATATCGAGAAGGCAATCCTCGCATCCGACATCGGTATTACGCCGAGCAACGACGGCAAGGTAATTCGTCTTACCTTCCCCGAGCTTACCGAGGAGCGTCGTAAGGAGCTTTCTAAGGACGTAAAGAAGGCCGGCGAGAACATGAAGGTCGCTATCCGTAACATCCGTCGTGATGCAAATGATGCGATTAAGAAGGCCGGCAAGGCAGAGCTTTCCGAGGACGAGGTTAAGAAGCTCGAGACCGAGGCTCAGAAGCTTACGGATAAGTTCATCGAGACAATCGATAAGATGATCGATGACAAGACGAAGGAGATTATGACTGTATAATCAGTACATGAAATTGGGCGTATGTAGATACGCCCAATTATTCTAAGCGGGGTGTTATACCGGCGAATACAACACCTTGCATAAAGCGTTTAGAAGCAGAATGGAGTAGAGATGGCTGAGCAAAGACAAGCAAATGCGCCGCGCCACGTCGCAATCATTATGGACGGCAACGGTAGATGGGCAAAGAAGCGCCTTTTGCCGAGAAATGCAGGGCACGCACAGGGAAGCCGCGTTGCGGAACAGATTTGTGAGGATGCGTTCGATCTCGGCATTGAGTATCTGACAATCTACGCATTTTCAACGGAGAATTGGCAGCGTCCGAAGGAAGAAGTAGACGCGCTTATGAATCTTTTGAGAAAGTATATGAAGGACAGTATTGAGCGTAGTAGCAAGAACAATATGCGTGTGCGCGTAATCGGTGACATCAGTAGACTTGATGAGGACCTTCGGCAGAGCATTCGTAAGCTGGAGGACATTTCTTCGACCAATACCGGACTCAAGTTTCAGGTAGCCATTAACTATGGCGGCAGAGACGAGATTCTTCGTGCCGCAAAGCAGATGGCGAAGGATTGTGTGGAAGGAAGATGCAATCCCGAAAAGCTTACGGAGGAGCATTTTTATCAATATTTCGATACGAAGGACATTCCGTATCCGGATTTGATGATTCGCACAAGCGGTGAGCTTAGAACCTCGAATTTTCTGCCTTGGCAGTTGGCTTATTCCGAGTTTTATTTTACCGATGTTTTGTGGCCGGAGTTCAACAAAAAGGAGCTCCAAAAGGCGATTGATTATTACAACAGAAGAGACCGACGTTTTGGAGGAGTGAAGTAATGTTTAAGGAACGCTTGATTAGCGGAATTGTTATGATGGCCATCTTGATTGCGGCAATGATGCTGGGTGGATATGTGCTGTTTGGCTTAGTTCTGTTTATTTCGGTAGTTGGCATGTATGAGCTGTATAAGCTCGTTCAGATGCAGTGGACGCTTCCGGGCATTCTCGGCTATCTTGTGTGCGTCGGCTATTATGTTTTGATTCATTTCGAACTTGAGGAGTACGTATTTCCTTTGGTTTTGGGCTTTTTGTTGCTTGCAATGGTGCTGTATGTATGCAATTTCCCGAAGTACAAGGCGACGCAAATGATGGCAGTATTTTTCGGACTCTTTTATGTCGCAATCATGCTTTCGTTTATGTATCGCCTGCGTATACTTGAAAATGGTGCATACCTTGTATGGCTCGTATTTGTCGGCTCGTGGGGCTCCGATACTTGCGCATATTGTGTCGGTCGTTTGGTCGGAAAACACAAAGCATTTCCCGTACTCAGTCCGAAGAAGTCATGGGAAGGCTGTATCGGCGGTGTTGTCGGTGCTGCTTTGATCGGACTCATCTATGCGGCTGTCTTTCAGGATAAGCTTACGTCGATTCCGTCTCCGATGTTGTCCTTTGCAATCATCGGTGCTGCATCGTCGATCATTTCTCAAGTCGGAGATTTAGCGGCTTCCGCAATGAAGAGGGACCATGAGATTAAGGATTACGGTCACTTGATTCCCGGCCACGGCGGAATTCTCGACCGTTTTGACAGCGTGATTTTTACGGCTCCGGTTGTATTTTATCTGCTGCAGTATATGTTTTAGCATTCGTGCGTGTAGGTTGTTGAGTTAAGGAGTGAACCAATGAAGCATTTGGCTATACTGGGATCTACCGGTTCCATTGGAAAGCAGACGCTCGAGATTGTACGTGAATTTTCAGAGGAACTGAAGGTTGACGTTCTCGGCGCGAATAAAAGTGTGGCTCTTTTGGAGGAGCAGGTGCGTGAATTCCGCCCGAAGCTCGTATGCGTATACGACGAGGAGGCGGCAAAGGAGCTGAAGGGGCGCATTGCCGACCTTTCCGAAGTTGCCGTTGTTACCGGAATGGATGGACTTGTGGAAGGCGCTAGCTATCCTTCGGTTGATCTTGTGGTTACGGCTGTGGTCGGTATGATCGGTATACAGCCTACGATTGCGGCAATTCGTGCGAAAAAGGATATTGCGCTTGCCAATAAGGAGACGCTTGTTACGGCTGGGCATTTGATTATGCCTTTGTTGAAGGAATACGGTGTCAATTTGTATCCGGTAGACAGTGAGCATTCGGCCATATTTCAGTCGCTTCAGGGAATTCAGTATGCAGGTGTGATGTCGGAAGGCCATCCGAGCATTAAGCGGATTCTACTGACTGCCTCGGGAGGACCGTTCCGTGGTAAGACGCTGGAACAGATGAAGCATTTTACCGTCGAGGATGCATTGAAGCACCCGAATTGGGCGATGGGCAGTAAGATTACGATTGACTCCGCGACAATGGTCAATAAGGGTCTTGAGATGATGGAGGCGAGATGGCTTTTCGGCTTGGAGCCCGATCAGATTACGGTTGTCGTTCATCCGCAAAGCGTGCTTCATTCGGCTGTTGAATTTACAGACGGTGCGGTTGTCGGACAGATGGGAACGCCGGATATGAAGCTTCCGATTCAGTATGCGATTTTTTATCCCGAGCGTCGAACGATGACGGCAAAGCCGCTGGATTTGTTCTCGGTTGGACAGCTGGAGTTTTTGCAGCCCGATTATGTGAATTTCCCCGCATTTGCTATGGCCGAAAAGGTTATGCGTGAGGGTGGCTCGGTGCCGACCGTATACAATGCGGCAAATGAGTTTGCGGTTGCACGTTTCTTGAGTAAGCAGATTGCATTTACGACAATCGGCGAGTGGATTGAGCTTGCGGTTTCGAAGCATAAGAGGATTGAGAGTCCGACGCTTTCGCAGATTCTTGAAACGGAACAGGAAACATATGAATTATTAAAAGGATGTTGTTAAGAAAGGAATGCAATGAGCACATTGATTAATATTTTGCTTGCGATGCTCATTATCAGTGTCGTTATCGTATTTCATGAGCTAGGTCATTTTTTGGTTGCGAAGGCAAATGGAATCGTTGTTACGGAGTTCTCACTCGGTATGGGACCCAGAATTATCAGTAAGGAAATCGGAGGGACGAGATACTCATGGAAGCTGTTGCCCCTCGGTGGTTCCTGTATGATGCTTGGCGAAGATGAGGGGAGTGACGAGCCCGGAACCTTTAACAGTAAGACGGTTTGGCAGAGAATCAGCGTTGTGTTTGCCGGCCCGCTGTTTAATTTTATTTTGGCATTTATCATCGCTTGTGTGATACTCGGAATTCTCGGCTATGATCAGCCGTTTGTGTATTCCATCGACGAGTCTGTGGCTGAGGCTACAGGTCTGCAGTCGGAGGACATTTTGACTTCGTACAACGGACATAAGATTCGTCTCGGTCGTGAGATGGCGTTGTACGAGCAGCTCGATGGCATCGACGATTCGAAGATTACGATTACGTTTGAGCGTGACGGTAAGGAGTATGAGGCTTCCTACAATCCGATACTCGTAGAAGGCTATTATATGGGCATTCAGTACACTGCGAGCGAGGCAGATCCCGTGACGCTTTCCGGCGTGGCGGCCAAAGGTGCCGCAGAGGCTGCCGGCTTGAAGTCGGGCGATAAGATTATCGGAGTGGATGGCACAGAGCTTCTGACAGTGACTGCATTTCAGGAGTATCTCGATGAGCATCCGCTTACGGATAAGATGATTAAGCTGACGGTTGAGCGCGAAGGCAAGACATTTGATGTTTCTTTGAAGCCGACGCACAGCTCCAGCTATTCGCTAGGATTTTACTACAATTACAGCTACCGTGAGAAGATCGGTTTCTTCGATGTCATCAAATACGGCGTAATTGAAGTGAACTACTGGATTAAGTCGACGATCAAGAGTCTCGGATACATTATCCAGGGAAAGGCGTCCTCTGAGGACATCGGAGGACCGGTTCGTATCGTTAGTGAGATGAGCAATGTTGTGGAAGAAAGCTATCGCACGGACGGATTGTTGTATGCATTTATGAACCTCATCAACTGGGGTATTCTTTTGAGTGCGAATCTCGGTGTCATGAACCTGTTGCCGATTCCGGCTTTGGACGGTGGACGATTGCTGTTCATGCTGATTGAGGTTGTGCGAGGCAAACGAATGGACCCCGAGAAGGAAGGCATGGTTCATTTTGTCGGCTTTGTATTGTTGATTCTGCTTATGTTGTTTATCTTCTTTAACGACATTCGCAATGTATTTCCATAAGGGCATTTGCACGGAGGAATGCCATGTGGCTTTGTAGATAAGGAGGCTTCTATATGCTACGTAAGCAGACGAAAGAAATTCGCATCGGAGACCGTGTAATCGGAGGTGCGAATCCGATTTTGATTCAGTCTATGTGCAATACGAAGACCGAGGATGTGGCTTCGACCGTAGCACAGATTCGGAGATTGACTGCACTTGGTTGCGATATCATTCGAGTTGCTGTTCCGACGATGGAAGCGGCCTTGGCGATTCGTGAGATCAAGAAGCAGATTACGATTCCGCTTGTGGCAGACATTCATTTTGACTATCGCCTTGCCATTGCTGCGATGGAGGCCGGTGCGGATAAGATTCGCATCAATCCCGGAAACATCGGTGGGAAAGAGCAGATTGCGGCAGTTGTGGAAACGGCGAAGAAGTATCGCGTGCCGATTCGTGTCGGCGTGAACAGCGGTTCCTTGGAAAAGGAGCTGGTGGAGCGTTACGGCGGTGTAACGGCAGAGGGACTTGTTGAGAGCGCCTTGTCGAAGGTTCGTATTCTTGAAGAGCTTGGTTTTTACGATATCGTAATCAGCATTAAATCGTCAAATGTGGTGATGTCCATCGATGCGCACCGTAGAATTTCCGAGATGACCGACTACCCGTTGCACGTCGGAATTACAGAGGCGGGCTCGGTTGTTGCGGGCAACATCAAATCGGCAATCGGTATCGGAAACATTCTGTATGCCGGCATCGGTGACACGATTCGAGTATCGCTGACCGATAGTCCGGAGGAGGAGATTCGTTCTGCGAAGCTGATTTTGCGTACGCTCGGTTTGAGAAAGGGCGGAATTGAGCTTGTTTCCTGCCCGACCTGCGGAAGAACGCAGATTGATTTGATCGGACTTGCAAAGCAGGTGGAAGAGCTTGTGGAGCAGTACGACTTGGATATTAAGGTGGCCGTTATGGGCTGCGTAGTAAACGGACCCGGTGAGGCACGAGAGGCGGATCTCGGAATTGCCGGAGGACTCGGAGAAGGACTGTTGATTCGTAAGGGAGAGGTTGTTAAGAAGCTTCCCGAGGATCAACTGCTTTCGGCATTGAAGGAAGAACTGGATCGCTTGGCACATGCCTAGCAGACGATAGAAAGAACGATACGAAGGAGGTGGTAGTGTGCTGTTTGAACAGGTTTTTGATGCAATTGAGCTCGAGCCGAGATTGCAACATGTTGTCCGCGATTGTGAAGTACTGCGGATTACAAGTTCACAGTCGCTACCGGTGATTATCGTCTATCTCAGTGCGGATCATATGCTTGCTCCGACGAGCCTTCGTATGCTCGAGCAAGAGCTCAAAAGACAGTATTTTTTCGACTCGGGCAGAAGTGTTAAGATTTCTATGAGCTATTCGTTTCCCGAGGACACTCCATTGTCCGAGCTGTGGAAACAGCTGTCCCCGCATTTGCTTGAGCAGCGTATGCTGGACCATCATCTGGATGCGGAGATTTTGGAGCATGCCTCTATCGAGGTTGAGGAAAATGTACTGTACCTTTCCGTAGAGGACGCGGGAATCGCACGTGCACGAGAGAAAGAGCTTTGTGCATTTGTACAGCAGTATATTGCCGAATGGACCGGACGTACGTGTCTTGTGAAGTTTCGTTATATTGAACCGAAGGAACGAGGCGCACAGGCTGAGGAGCGCATTTACAGCATCGATGAGCTGCTGGCGAACAATCAGCGCAGGAGAAGAGCTCGCGAACAGGCAAATGCGGTACCGCGCGACCTTCAAAAGCCGAAGGAGAAGGAGCCCGCTCCGGCACCGAAGCGCCCTGCCTCAAGCGGAGACAAGTTTCGTCGTGCTCCGATATCGGCCGATCCCGATATCTTTTACGGCAAAGCATTTGATGCTTCGAGCATCGTTCCGATCAGCGAGATTCGCGACGAAATCGGAGATGTTGTAATACGAGGTAAGATTATTAAATATGAGGAGCGAAGCATTCGCGAGGATAAGCTCGTCATCACATTTGCCGTGACAGACTTTACGGATACGATCAACGTGAAGCTGTTTATGGCGCAAGAGAAGCTGGTCGAGTTGGGTGGTAAGCTGAAGGAAGGTGCCTTTGTCATGCTGAAGGGCACCGCTATGTACGACAAATACGACCATGAGGTTGTAGTCGGCTCGTTGTTCGGAATAAAGACGATTACCGACTTTACGATAAAGAGACGCGACACGTCCGAGGCGAAGCGTGTCGAGCTTCATTGTCATACGCAGATGAGCGATATGGACGCCGTTGTGAATACGAAGGAGCTTGTTAAGACGGCGTTTGAGTGGGGCCATCCTGCGGTTGCCATTACGGACCACGGAGTGGTACAGTCGTTCGTAGACGCATCGCACGCTCTCAACGGCAAGGATTATGCAAATGATCCGGAAAAGTACGAGCGATTTAAGAAGTTCAAAATCATATACGGTATGGAGGGCTATATCGTAGATGACGAGGTTGCTACTAACGCAGACGGAGAACCGCTTGATTTGGAGCGTGACAAGGAAGAAATTAAGAAGCTGAAGAGCCATCACATCATTCTTCTTTGTAAAAACGACATCGGCCGAATCAACCTTTACAGGCTGACGTCCTTTTCGCATATCGATTATTTTTATCGTACTCCTCGTATTCCGAAGAGCTTGCTTCGCAAATACCGTGAGGGCTTAATTGTCGGTTCTGCCTGTGAAGCGGGAGAGCTGTTCCAGGCAATTGCGAACAATGCTCCTCAGGAGGAGCTTGAGCGCATCAGTGCATTTTACGATTATTATGAGGTGCAGCCGATTGGGAACAATGCGTTCATGAAGGAAAGTGAGCATTTTCCCGAGGTGACGACGGACCAGGATTTGATTCGTCTCAATAAGCAGATTATTCGCTTGGCGGAGGAGCACGGTAAGCTGTGTGTTGCGACGGGTGACGTGCATTTTATGAACCCCGAGGATGAGATTTATCGTCGTATCATTATGGCGGGAAAGGGCTTCGCGGATGCCGACAGACAGCCGCCGCTCTATTTCCGTACTACCGACGAGATGCTCGACGAATTCCGTTACCTTCCGAAGGAAAAGGCTTTTGAGCTCGTTGTGACGAATCCGAATAAGATTTGTGACATGGTAGAGCCGATTCAACCGGTTCGTCCGGACAAATGTCCGCCGGTTATCGAGAATTCCGACAAGGATTTGCGAGACCTTTGTTACGAAACCGCTCATTCGATGTACGGTGAGCAGCTGCCGAAGCAGGTAGAGGACCGTCTTGAGAAAGAGCTTAAGTCCATTATTACGAATGGATTTGCGGTTATGTACATCATTGCACAGCGACTTGTAAAGCACTCCAATGATGACGGCTATCTCGTTGGCTCGCGTGGTTCGGTAGGTTCGTCCTTTGTTGCGACGATGTCCGGTATTACCGAGGTAAATCCTTTGCCGGCACATTATTATTGTCTGAACTGTCATTACAACGACTTCGACTCGGAAGAGGTGAAGTCCTATTCGCAGATGTCCGGCTATGACATGCCCGATAAGCTTTGTCCGGTATGCGGTAAGCCGCTCAAAAAGGACGGACAGAACATTCCGTTTGAGACGTTCCTCGGCTTCAACGGCGATAAGGAACCCGATATCGACTTGAATTTCTCGGGAGAATACCAAAGTAACGCGCATGCGTATACAGAGGTGTTGTTTGGTAAGGGGCATACGTTCCGTGCCGGAACAATCAGTACGCTTGCCGACAAGACGGCATTTGGCTACATCATGAAATACTACGAGGAGCGTGGGCTTCATAAGCGTGCGGCGGAAGTGGACCGTATTGTAAAGGGCTGTGTCGGCGTAAGACGTACGACAGGACAGCACCCGGGCGGTATCATTGTACTTCCCCACGGTGAAGAGATTTATTCGTTTACGGCGGTACATCGTCCGGCAAATGATATGAATTCCACCTCGGTAACGACGCATTTCGATTACCATTCGATTGATCATAACCTTTTGAAGCTCGACATTCTCGGTCACGACGATCCGACGATGATTCGTATGCTTGAAGACCTTACCGGTCTCAATGCGCGAGACATTCCGATGGACGATCCGAAGGTCGTATCCTTGTTCTCTTCAACGGAAGCACTCGGCATTCGTCCCGAGGACATTGACGGCTGCGATCTCGGAAGTCTCGGACTTCCCGAGCTCGGCACCGATTTCGTAATGCAGATGCTTCGAGATACTAAGCCGAAGAGTTTTTCGGATATGATTCGTATTTCCGGACTTTCGCACGGTACCGACGTATGGCTCAACAACACGCAGACGTTGATTCAAGAGGGCAAATGTACGCTTTCCACAGCGATTTGTACCCGAGATGATATTATGGTGTATTTGATTCATATGGGTGTCGAGAGTGGCAAGGCCTTTAAGATTATGGAAAGTGTACGAAAGGGCAAGGGCTTGACGGAAGACATGGAAGAGTCGATGAAGGCATGCAACGTGCCCGATTGGTACATTTGGTCGTGTAAGCGAATCAAATACATGTTCCCGAAAGCACACGCATGTGCGTACATTATGATGGCTTTCCGTATCGGATACTGTAAGGTTCATTATCCGCTGGCGTATTATGCGGCGTATTTCTCCATACGCGCAAAGTCGTTCAGCTATGAGCTGATGGCACTTGGCAAAGAACGCCTCAATCAGTACATCAGCGATTTCAAGCATCGCTCCAATTCCTTGTCCAACAAAGAGCAGGAGCAGCTGAAGGATATGAAGATTGTGCAGGAGATGTATGCACGTGGCTTTGAATTTCTACCGATTGATTTGTATCGTGTCAAAGCGACTCGATTCCAAATTCTCGACGGGAAGCTGATGCCGTCGCTCATTTCCATCGATGGTCTCGGTGAAAATGCAGCTGCGCAGATCGAAGAAGGTATGAAAGAGGGACCGCTCTTGTCGAGAGATGACTTCCGACTTCGTTGTCACGTCGGTCAGAGTACGGTAGAGCTTTTGAACGACCTTGGTTTGTTCGGTTCTTTGCCGGAATCCAATCAGCTTAGCTTTACGGATATGGGTTTGTTGTAAGATGTTTTTTGGACAGTCCCGAAGTTGCGTTCGGGGCTGTCTTTTGATAGGGAAAATGCTGTTCGAAAATTCCTCAAAAAAAATTTAAAAAAGTACTTGCATTTTCGTTATTCGTGTGTTATCATCGTGAGCGTAGCATTTGGCTCGTTGGTCAAGCGGTTAAGACGTCGCCCTCTCACGGCGAAAACAGGGGTTCGATTCCCCTACGAGCTGTTTGAGACCGGATTCTAAGGAGTCCGGTCTTTTTGTTTACATGGGATACGGTTTGCCATGTGATTGTTGTAGAAGATGCATTTGTTTATGGAGGCACGTATGAAGAAGTTATGTATTGCGGTTGCGTTGTTGATGCTTTGTATGGCATTCGTTGGTTGCGAACGCGCGGTAGACCCGCCGGTTGCTACTCCGACACCGTCTGAGGTACCGACCGAGACCCCCAGTATTACACCTACACCTACCGAAGAGGTGAATGAGCTGGACAACATGACACTCAGAGAAAGATATGCCGATAACTTTAAGGTCGGTGTTGCTTTGTCTAATTATTTGATTAATAATCCCGGTGCACTTGAGTTTACGGCAAGTCAGTTTAACAGCTTGACGTTTGAGAACGAGATGAAGCCGGATCATTTGTTGGATGCCGCAGGTTGTCGCAGCGGTTATCCGGGAACGAACACGAAGCCCGCTGTGAAGTTCAGTAGCACGACTCGTGGTATGGAGTGGGCACAGAAGAACGGAATCGGTGTTCGTGGTCATACATTGGTATGGTACAGCCAGACTCCTTCTTGGTTCTTTACGACCGACTACAAGGATGGCAGCCCTTTGGCAAGCCGTGAGGTTATGTTGAAGCGTATGGAAAGCTACATCGACCAGGTTATGACCTATTATCAGACGACGTACCCCGGCGTTATCTATGCTTGGGACGTTGTAAATGAGGCGCTTGAACCCGCTGACGGTCGTCCCGATGGTCTTCGTACCGGTAACAACCTTTGGTTTGAAACCGTAGGTGAGGATTATGTATATTGGGCATTTTACTATGCAAACAAGTACAATCGCAATACTACGGAGCTTTACTACAACGATTACAATTGCTCCTCTAAGAGAACGGCAATTTTGAAACTGGTAGAGCCGATGCTTGAGAAGGGACTGATTGATGGTATCGGTATGCAGTGTCACCTCAGCACGACGAACAACATTGCAAATGATGTATATTATACCGCTCGCACCTTTGCGGAGGCCGGACTTAAGGTTCAGATTACCGAGCTTGATATGAAGCAGGCGTCTGAGGGTGAGAATGCCGATATGGCGCAGGCTATGAAGTATAAGCTCATTTTCGAGAAGATGGAAAAGGCTCAGGAAGAGGGCGTTATCGATTTCAGTAGCTTGACTGTTTGGGGTCTTTATGACCAGGTATCCTGGATTCAGGGCAATCCACTTCTGTTTACCGTAAAGGGCAATGGTATTGAGAAGAAGCTTGCATGGTATGGTGCAATGCAGGATCCCGATATCATGGCGATTGAGTGGTAATCAGACTACTTTTATGATTTTGGAGGCTATCGTATGAAAGCTTACGGTGTTAATGAACTTAGAAAGATGTACCTTGACTTCTTTGAAAGCAAGGACCATCTTATGATGAACAGCTTTTCACTTGTTCCGAAGAACGACAAGAGCTTGTTGCTGATCAACGCGGGCATGGCTCCGTTGAAGCCTTACTTTACCGGACAGGAGATTCCGCCGAGAAAGCGCGTGACGACATGTCAGAAGTGTATTCGTACCGGCGATATTGAAAATGTAGGTAAGACAGCTAGACATTTGACGTTCTTTGAGATGCTCGGAAACTTCTCTTTCGGAGATTATTTCAAGAAGGAAGCGCTTGAGTGGAGCTGGGAGTTCCTTACCCAGGTAATCGGTATGGAAGAGGAGAGATTGTATCCTTCTATCTTTGCCGAGGACGAAGAGGCTTTCAAGATTTGGACTGACGTAATCGGAGTTCCCGCTGAGAAGATTACGCGCTTCGGTCGTGATGAGAACGGCAAGAGCGATAACTTCTGGGAGCATGGTGCAGGTCCTTGCGGTCCTTGCTCCGAGATTTACTATGACCGTGGACTCAAGTACGGTTGCGGCAAGCCGGATTGTAAGGTTGGTTGTGATTGCGACCGCTTTATGGAGGTTTGGAACAACGTATTTACGCAGTTTGACGGTGACGGTAAGGGCAATTACGTTGAACTTGAGAATAAGAACATTGATACCGGTATGGGCCTTGAGCGTCTTGCGGTTGTCATTCAGGACGTGACGAGTGTATTCGATATCGACACGATGAAGGCGATTCGCGATCACGTTTGTCAGATGGCAGGCGCTGAGTATCAGACGGATGAGAAGAAGGACATTTCCATTCGTTTGATTACAGACCACATTCGTTCCGTAACGTTCATGGCTTCGGATGGTATTTTGCCGTCTAACGAGGGCAGAGGCTACGTAATGCGTCGTTTGCTCCGTCGTGCTGCAAGACATGGCAGATTGCTCGGAATCGACGGTTTGTTCCTTGCTAAGCTTTCAGAGACCGTTATTCGTGAGTCGAAGGACGGTTATCCGGAGCTTCAGGAGAAGAAAGAGCACATTCTTAAGGTGCTCACGATGGAAGAGGAAAAGTTCAATAAGACGATTGATCAAGGCTTGTTGATTCTTTCTGATATGCAGGCTGCTCTTAAGGAGCAGGGTAAGACGATGCTTTCCGGAGAGGATTGCTTCCGTCTTTATGATACGTATGGTTTCCCGATGGATTTGACCGAGGAAATTATGGCGGATCAGGGATTTGCGATTGATACCGAAGGCTTTGCGGCTTGTATGCAGAAGCAACGTGAGACCGCAAGAAACGCAAGAAAGCAGACGAACTATATGGGTGCTGATGCAACGGTTTACGATGAAATCGATCCGGCTATCACTTCTAAGTTTGTTGGCTATGATTGTTTGGAAGCACAGTCGAATATCACTGTTTTGACGACCGAAACCGAATTGGTCGAGCAGCTCGTTGAGGGACAGAGCGGTACCGTGATTACGGACGTGTCTCCGTTCTACGCAACGATGGGTGGTCAGCAGGGAGATAAGGGTATCATTTCGATGAATGGTGCTACCTTCCGCGTAGAGGATACGATCAATCTTAAGGGTGGACGTATCGGACATGTCGGAGTTGTTACGCAGGGTGCCCTTCAGCTTGGCGATTGTGTAACGCTTTCCGTAGATGAGCAGAATCGTAAGCTTACGTGTAAGAACCACAGTGCGACGCACCTTCTTCAGCGTGCGCTTCGTATGGTACTCGGCAATCACGTTGAGCAGCACGGTTCCAGTGTGTCTGCAGATCGTCTTCGCTTCGACTTCTCGCATTTTGCTGCGATGACGAAGGAAGAGCTTGCTAAGGTTGAAAGCATCGTAAATGAGGCGATTTCGAACGCTCTGTGCGTTGAGACGAAGGTTATGACCATGGATGAGGCGAAGAAGACCGGTGCAATGGCTCTCTTTGGTGAGAAGTATGGTGAGACCGTTCGCGTTGTATGCATGGGTGAGGATTTCAGTAAGGAATTCTGTGGCGGTACGCACGTTTCCAATACGAGCGATATCGTAACCTTTAGAATATTGAGTGAATCCGGTATTGCAGCCGGTGTACGTCGTATTGAGGCGATTACGGCGGATGGCGTATTTGCTTATTATCGTGGCATCGAAGAGCAGTTGATGGATTCCGCTAAGGCGGCAAAGTCCGAGCCGGATAAGTTGGCTGCTAAGATTGCTTCCATGCAGGAGGAGCTTCGTGCTTTGTCTGCTGAGAATGAGAAACTGAAGGCGAAGCTTGCAAACAGCTCCCTTTCCGATGTTATGAGCCAGGTGAAGGATTGTGGTGGCATTTCCGTTCTTGCAACTGCTGTTAAGGACGTAGATATGAACGGCCTTCGCAATCTCGGTGATCAGATGAAGGAGAAGCTCGGCGAGTGTGCGATTCTCATGGCATCTGTAATCGACGGTAAGGTGAATTTGATTGCTATGGCAACGGATGGTGCTATGCAGAAGGGTGCACATGCCGGTAATTTGATTAAGGAAGTTGCTTCTCTTGTTGGTGGTGGCGGCGGCGGTCGTCCGAATATGGCTCAGGCAGGCGGTAAGAACCCCGCAGGTGTTGATGCAGCCATTGCTAAGGCATATGAGGTTATGGCAAATCAGCTTGCATAACGTGAATGTGCATCGTGAGAATAGCCGCTGATGGAATAATTTCGTCAATAACGATGAAAAAGTTATTGACAACCTTGAAAATTGTGCTACAATCTATCTAGTGCTATAAAAAGTCCAATCCGGTTGCAGGAGGTGCAACTATAGGGGAGGTAGGTGAGATTAATGTCAAATGTTATCGTAAAAGAGAATGAATCATTGGACAGCGCGCTTCGCAGATTCAAGAGAAACTGTGCTAAGGCCGGTATTCAGCAAGAGATTCGTAAGAGAGAGCATTACGAGAAGCCCAGCGTAAGACGTAAGAAGAAGTCTGAAGCTGCTCGTAAGAGAAAGTATAAGTAATTTCAGTGAGAGACTCGGATATAATTCGAGTCTCTTTCTTCTATATTGCCCTTCCTCGTCATATACATGATTAGCTATCAGCAAAATGCCATACGACAGTCGATGGAGGAATGGGATGAAAAAGAGTGGGGAGATTCGCGAGCTGTATCGTCATTTTGTTCGCAAAAAACCTTCGAAGCATGCGGAGTTCGAGCAGCGTCAGCAGGTATACCGTGAATTGAAAGAGCGTGACCGGTCGCGAAGACGTGCGGGAACACCTGCCGGAGAACGAATCATTGAGGAATTGCGACTTCCTCCCGATCTGCTGCGTGGCAACCCGGTCGTAACGATGTGTGGCAGAGGTAAGCTTGTCATTGAGAATTATAAAAAAATCATACAGTATGACGAGGATATGATACGAGTGTTGACCGGAATCGGAACCGTTGTTGTGAATGGGTGTCGAATGCATATTACATTTTACTCAGAGGATGTTCTTAAGATTGTAGGGCTGATCAACGGTGTAGAGGTGGTAAAGTGAGAAGACTGAAAGCATGGCTGATCGGCTATGTCATTGTATGCATTCGCGGAGGTGACATCGCTCGTTTTCTTGCGCTTTTATCGCATCACGGCATACTCGTTACAAAGACGCTCTCGAAGGAGCAGGGTGTGTTCCTTCAGCTGTCACTCGAGGATTTTCGAAGGATTCGTCCGTTTGTCAGAAAGACGCATGTTCGAGTCCATATCTATCGTCGCGTCGGATTTCCATTTTTCATTGATTGGTGCAGAAGACATATCGGTTTTTGTGTCGGCTGCCTTCTATATGTTCTTTTGCTGATGGTGCTGCAAAGACATGTGTGGCTCATTAATGTGGACGGAAATTATGTCCGCACGGATGAACAGATTATCGATGCGTTAAGAGAGGAAGGCGTATATGTCGGCTGTCTCATGGGTGAAGTTACGTGCTCCGAACTCGAGGAATACTTGAGGAATACGATGTCGGATATCATATGGGTTTCGTGCGAGAAGGACGGTACAAAGCTTCGAGTCCATGTAAAGGAAGCGTATCATTATCCGGAACGACAAAGCAGCGACCGCGAGACAGGAGATATTGTAGCAACCGCAGATGGGGTAGTAACCGAGCTGGTCGTTCGAAGAGGCGTGCCGCTTGTGCGTGTCGGAGATCATGTAAATGCCGGAGATGTGCTTGTGTCTGGCACGCAAATCATTACGGATTCCTATGACGTAGAGCTTTCTCGGTCGTATCTTTTAGCGGATGCCGATGTTAAGATTCAGAGTACGGTGACATGGGAGGATGGCTTTTCGCTTACGTATGAGAGCAAGGAGTATCGTGAAAAAAAGCGAAAAAGGCTTGCAATTACGGCATTTGGCCACGAAATTTTGAAATATAAATCTAGTATTCCGAGCGATAGTTGTGATATAATGACTTCGTATGCGGACTTGAAATTATTTTCGCGGCTTTATCTTCCCGTGCGAATTCAGGTGACGTCGTATGAACGCTACGATATCGTTCAGAAGGAGTATTCGGAGGAAGAAGCAAGCGCGTTGCTTCGAGAGCACTATATGACGTATCTGGAGAATCTGATTCTCGACGGTTATGAGCTTTTGGAGGAGCGTTTGCAGATGACTATCGGTGACGGTGAAGCTCATGCAAATGCGAGCATTAGCGTAAGTCGTTCCGCGTGGGAGTATAAAGACATTGTAATTGAGGAAGACCTATTAGAAGAGGCTCCAAATGAGACGGAGGACGAATAAGGTATGATAGAAACTATGGTGAATATTCCAATTGAGCATCAGAAGAACGTGTTCGGCGAGTTGGATTCGTTTGCTAAGAAGATTGAGAAGACGCTTCACGTGACTATATTGACGCGTGAAGAGGAGATAAAGCTGATCGGCGAGGAAGGCCCGGTAGAGCGTGCAAAAAAGGTAATCAACACGCTTGTCGAGCTTTCTAAGCGCGGAAGCGAGATTACAGAGCAAAATGTATTGTACACGCTTTCTCTTGTTATGGAACACAAGGAAGAGGCGGCGCTTGAGATTGACGCGAGCTTGGTTTGCCACACGATTAGCGGAAAGCCGATTAAGCCGAAGACAATCGGTCAGAAGAACTATGTCGATCAGATTCGTGAGAAGATGATTGTGTTCGGTGTCGGTCCCGCCGGTACCGGAAAGACGTATTTGGCGATGGCAATGGCGGTTACCGCATTTAAAAATGACGAGGTAAGTCGTATCATTCTTACGAGACCTGCGATTGAGGCCGGTGAGAAGCTCGGATTTTTGCCGGGTGATCTTCAAAGCAAGGTAGATCCGTACCTCAGACCGTTGTACGATGCGCTGTATCAGATTATGGGTGCAGAGGCCTTTCAGAGAAATATGGAGAAGGGCTTGATTGAGGTGGCTCCTCTTGCGTATATGCGAGGACGTACGTTGGACAATGCATTTATCATTCTGGATGAGGCACAGAATACGACGCCTGCACAGATGAAGATGTTTTTGACACGTATCGGCTTTGGTTCTAAGGTCGTAATTACGGGTGACCAGACGCAGAAAGACCTTCCTGCGGGACAAGTTTCCGGTTTGGACGTTGCCTATAAGGTGCTCGGCGGCATTGATGAGATCGGTTTTCCGGAGCTGACGAGTAAGGACGTTGTTCGTCATCCTTTGGTTCAAAAAATCGTACAAGCTTATGAGGACTATGAACAGAAAGATATGAAACGACCGCATCCGAATAAGGAGCGTGGTCCGAAAGCAACTTACGGAAAGGGTATCACACATGAACGTCAGCATTGATTTAGAAGTGAAATGCACCTTGGAATTCGATTACGAGGGCGTAATCAGAGATGTTATCGACGCGGCTTTGCAGTATGTAAAATGCCCGTACGAGAGTAGCGTAAGCGTCCTTCTTACGGACAACGAAGCCATTCATGAGCTCAATCTCGAGTATCGTGGTATCGATGCACCGACGGACGTGCTTTCATTTCCTTTGATCGATTACGAAGAGCCGGGCAACTTCGAGCATCTTGAGGAGGATCCGGAGCTGTATTTCGACCCGGACAGCGGAGAGCTTCAGCTTGGCGACGTTGTCATTTCGCTTGATAAAGTGTATTCTCAGGCAGAGGAATTCGGACATTCAACAAAACGTGAGCTTGCCTTTTTGGTGGCTCACAGCATGCTTCATCTTTGCGGCTATGACCACATGGAAGAGGCGGAACGTACGCAAATGGAACAAATGCAGGAGGAGATTTTGTCTCAGCTACAGCTGACACGAGACGCAGAGTAATCGTTTATGAGTAAAAGCAGTACAAAAAACAGCATATTGCTTCAGGGCAGCATCTTAGCGGCAGCATCCTTGATTGTACGCTTAATCGGTCTAGTGTATCGCATTCCTTTGAACCGTATTCTCGGCGATGAGGCGATGGGATACTATAGTACTGCGTTTGAGTTTTATAATCTTGCCCTTTTGCTTTCTTCGTATAGCTTGCCACTGGCGGTATCCAAGCTCGTAAGCACGAGAGAAATTAAGGGTCAGCATCGCAATTCCCGAAAGGTATTTTACATTGCGATGGCTTTTGGTGCGTTTGTCGGCGCCATTGCCACTGCGGTTGTATATTTCGGCGCGGATTGGTATGCAAGACTGAATAAGACGGAGTTGGTTGCCATTCCGCTTCGCGTATTGGCACCTACAATCTTTGTGTTTTCGGTGATGGGCGTAATTCGCGGCTATTTTCAGGGACACAACAACATGGTCCCTACCGCATTTTCGCAAGTAATCGAGCAGATTGTAAATGCCGCAGTCAGTATCGGCGCGGCGCTTTACATGGTAAAGCGTTATGCAAATGACGATGCTTTGGCGGGCTACGGAGCAGCAGGTGGTACGTGGGGTACCTTTATCGGTGCCGTTGCCGCAGCACTTACTCTGTTTGTTATCTACATGCTACAGCGGCCGCTTTTTAAGAAGCTGTACGATTCGGACGAATCCGGTTATGTGGAAAGCAATCTGACAATCTTACGTATGATTATCATTACAGTAGTTCCGGTCATCATCAGCCAGACGGTATATCAGATTTCCGGAACGATTGATGTTACGATCTTTCATCGTATTCTAAGCGACAAGGGCTTTGACAATGCGGTTCGTAGCTCTTGGTGGGGTATCTATGGCAACAAGTATAAGCTCCTCACTAACGTTCCGATAGCAATTGCTTCGGCGATGGGAACCGCTATTGTGCCGGGCTTGATCGGTGAGTATGCGAAGAACAATTTCGATGAGGTTCGTCGTCGTGTAGCATCAGCGGTGAAGTTCAATATGATCTTGGCATTTCCGTGTGCGGCCGGCTTGACGGTGCTTGCAAGACCGATTTTGCTTCTGTTGTTCGGTGACGGTGCGGCGGTTAGCACAAATATGCTGGTAATCGGTAGTGTCAGTGTTGTATTTTTTGCATTGTCAACGGTAACGAACGGCATATTGCAAGGAGTGAATCGACTTCATCTTCCGGTGTTGCATTCCGCGGTGGCCTTGGTGTTGCATTTGATTTTGCTTGTCCTTTTATTGCTGTTTACGGATTTGAATCCGTATGCGCTTGTAATCTGTAATGTGTTTTTCGCATTTGTTGTGTGCGTTTTGAACTGGCGATCCATCGGACGCTGTCTGCAATACAAGCAGGAGGTACGACGTACGTTCCTTTGTCCGTTGATTGCATCCGTTGTGATGGGTGCGGCGGCGTATGGTGTGCATTTTGCGATGGATCGATTCCTTTCCAACGCAATTGCTACGATTGTTGCAATCGGAGTTGCGGTAATTGTGTACTTCCTTGTATTGATTGCAATTCGCGGTGTGAACGAGGAAGAGCTTTATGCGATGCCAAAGGGCAGAGCGATTGTGCGTTTGCTCAAGATGCTTCGAATCCTTCGCTGATGAGGTGTGAGGTATAGATTCTTCCTGTGATGGACATACTATCCATGATAGATGCTAATAAGTTGCATCGTGAATGAAGGAGGTATGTGCATTTGAGACAGTGGAGAATCACCGTGTTGTCTGTTGGAGCGGCTGTCGCAGCTTTGGGAATCACGCTTATCGTATTCGCAATGGTTGCGCAAAATCGCATTTCGGACAAGATAGATGGCATAGAGAAGAAGATTGAGGACGGCATGTCTGATCTATCGGATATGACAGAGATGGCGGAATCGCTGGCCACCACCGTAATGACGGGACAATCCAATGAGCTGACAAACGCTTCGACACAGCTGCAGATAAATTTATACGATACCGATGGAAACCTGTTGGAATCTCAGTTGACGATGCTTCCGTCGTATCTGTTGGATGTAGAACGCGCAGTGGTCGAGCGTTTTTTTGACCATGTATACGAGGGCTTTGAGGAGTATTCGGGCGTATATCAAGTGAAGGAGGCAAAGGTGGTTTCCTTCTCACCGGAGCTGGTTGAGGTGTCAAAGACAGTAGAGCAGATTACGGAAGGGTATTTTGTTCACGTTCTGAATGATACGATTGTTGTGTACTATGCAGACCGCTCGACGGTATTTGAGGCGACCGGAATCTCGATTCTGAATCTGCCCGAGGAGGATCAGATTCGACTTCGACAGGGCATTTTCGTAGATACGCAAGCAGAGGTGTTTTCGATTCTCGAGGCGTATACAAGCTGATTAATTAGAGGTTACTATAGAGAAATGAGGTGAGAGGGATGAGCAATGTATTTGTCATAGGCGGCGGTGCTTCCGGAATGGTTGCGGCAATCTTTGCGGCGGAGCGAGGTCATGCGGTTACGATTCTTGAGCACAATGACAAGCTTGGAAAGAAGCTGTACGCAACGGGAAACGGCAAATGCAATCTGACGAACAGCGCATTCCCTCCCGCTTGTTACCGTGGTGGGGAAGAAGACTTTGTTGTGACGGTGCTGGAGGCATTTTCGCCGGAGGATACGAAGGCATTTTTCCGTCGCATCGGTCTGATGCTAAAGGAGAAGCGCGGCTATTGGTATCCGCAGTCCGAACAGGCCGCTTCCGTTGTATCCGTGCTTACCTACGAGCTGAGAAGACTTCGTGTGAGGGTGATGACGGACTGTGAAGTGAAGAAGGTAGTTCGACTCTCGAATGAGGCGCCGCATTTTCAGATTGAGTACATACATAAAGAAAATGGTGCAAATGCTGCCAAAGCCGACGCGGTGATACTTGCCTGCGGTGGTATGGCGGGACAAAATCTCGGAGCCGGAGATTGGGGTTATCGGTTTGCAAAGTCGCTCGGTCATAGCGTTACAAGCCTGACACCGGCGCTCGTTCCGCTTTGTACCGAGGAGCGTTGGGTGCGTTCCGTTTCGGGCGTACGCTTGGATGTCGGTTTGACAATCGGTAGCGACGATGCGAGCTTGTCGATGAAGGAAAAGGGCGAGATTGTATTTGCGGACTATGGAATCAGCGGCATTCCGGTTATGCAGCTTAGCCGTTATGCGGCCGATTGGAGGCGCAAGGGACATAACGTGTATGCGAGCATCGATTTGCTGCCGGAGGTATCCGAGGATGCTTTGTCCGAAATTCTGAATGAGCATCTTTACGGTAATCTGTTCGCCGAAAGAACCGCCGAGGAGGCGCTTTGTGGCATGCTTCCGAAGAAGCTTTTGTATGCTGTCTTAAAGCTTGCGGGAATCGATCCGATTATGTCTGCAAAGAAGGTTCCTCATAATAAGGTGTCATCGCTTGTTGATACGATGAAGCGGCTTCGACTTTCCGTTTCGGGCGAGCGTAGCTATGAATTTGCTCAGGTGACAGCCGGCGGAGTATGCCTTGAGGAAGTGGACCCGACGACGTGTGAGTCTCGTTTGGTGGATGGTCTGTATTTTACGGGCGAGCTTTTGGATGTGGACGGCACCTGCGGCGGTTATAACCTTCAGTGGGCATGGAGCACCGGTGCGATAGCCGGAAAGAGTGTTTGAGGTTCTCTATGATTAAGTTAAATCAGTTGTATATGCACATTGGACATACCGAAGAGGAATTGGTTCAGGCGATTTTGAAGACGCTTCGCATTTCACAAAAGGAACTGCTTTCGTATTCGATACATAAAAGATCCATTGATGCACGTAAGCACAAAGAATTGCGGTATTCCTATTCGATTGTGGCCGAGCTCTCCTGTGAGGAGCGTCTGCTCAAGAATAAGAAGCTTCCGATTGAGCGTTATAGTAAGAAGAACTATACCTACAAGATAACCGGCACGAAGGAGCTTTCTACGCGGCCGGTTGTTGTCGGTAGCGGACCTGCGGGACTTTTTTGCGCATTTTTGCTGGCGAAAGAGGGCTATCGACCGATCCTAATTGAACGTGGCAGACCGGTTGAAGACCGTGTGCTCGACGTCGAGCATTTTTTCGAAACGGGCGAGCTTAACCTCGAGTCAAATGTACAGTTCGGCGAAGGCGGAGCCGGTACATTTTCCGACGGCAAGCTAAATACGCTCATCAAAGACAAGGACGGCAAGTTCGCATATATGCTGGATTGCTTTGTGCGTTTCGGAGCGCCCGAGGAGATTCGTTATATCAACAAGCCGCACATTGGAACCGATTATCTGCGTAATGTGATCGTTGCAATGCGAGAGGAGATTCTCGGTCTCGGCGGCGAGATTCGGTACTCTACGCGGATGGATGGCATCGTTATCGAGGATGGCAGATTGACCGGAGTTTCTCTGTCGGATGGAACCGTTCTTTCGACAGCTGTGTGTGTTCTGGCAATCGGACACAGCGCCCGTGATACGTTTGAGATGCTTCATGCTGCGGGTGTGCCGATGGAGAACAAAGCATTTGCCATCGGAGTGCGAGTACAGCACCCGAGAACTTGGGTAAATGAGCAGCAATACGGTGAGTATGCGGACAAGCTTCCGACCGCCGATTATAAAGTGACGCACCAATGCAGCAACGGACGAGGAGTCTATTCCTTCTGTATGTGTCCGGGCGGGTTTGTCGTAAATGCTTCCTCGGAAGAGGGACGCATCGCAATCAACGGAATGAGCAATCACGATCGTATGGCGGACAATTCGAACAGCGCCATCGTTGTGACCATTCAACCCGAAGATTATTTGGATGCGAATGGTGCGAAAGACCCTCTTGCGGGAATGTATTATCAGAGAAGATTAGAGGAGCTTGCGTATCGTGAAGGAAACGGACGTGTCCCGACGCAGCGCTATGAGGACTTTGTAAATAACCGACCGAGCACCGCCGCTGGAGAGATTGTTCCGTGTAATAAGGGTGCAATTTCATACGGTAACGTAAGAAAATGCTTGCCAGAGGCGGTTTGCGATAGTATATTAGAGGGTATGGTGGAATTTGAACGTAGGATGCCCGGCTTCGGACATCCGGATACCTTGATGAGTGTTATCGAATCCAGAACCTCTTCGCCGATTCGAATCACGAGAACGGACGACCTGCAATCGCCCGGAATACTCGGATTGTACCCGTGTGGAGAGGGAGCCGGTTATGCAGGGGGCATCACATCGGCGGCTATGGATGGCATGCGTGTATTTGAGCAGATCATCAAGGAATATCAACCGAAGAGAGGAATGTAACATGAATCGCGAATCGATAATGAAGGATAAGAAGAGAATTGTAGTGAAGATTGGTTCTTCTTCCTTGACGCATGAAGCAACAGGAGATATGAATTTGGAGAAGCTTGAGCAGCTTGTTCGTGTGCTGACGGACCTCAGCAATCAGGGCAAGGACGTAGTGCTCGTTTCCTCCGGAGCGATTGCGGTCGGAAGAAAGACGATTAAGCTCGACGAAAGACCGAAGGAAAAGGCAGTGAAGCAGGCTTGTGCCGCAATCGGACAGACTCGTTTGATGATGGTGTACCAGCGTTTGTTTGCGGAGTACAACAAGGTGCCCGCACAGGTACTTATGACGAAGTTTACGATGCTCAACGAAGAGAGTCGTGAAAATGCAACCGCTACATTTGCCGAACTTCTTAAGATGGGTGTCATTCCGATTGTAAATGAGAACGATACCGTTGCGACCGATGAGATTGAGTTCGGTGACAACGATACGCTTTCCGCATTGGTTGCGGCATTGATTCAAGCAGATTTGCTGATCTTGCTTTCGGATATTGACGGCTTGTATACAGACGATCCGAGAAGCAATCCAAATGCGGAGTTCATTGAGCAGATTGATTATATTAGCGACGATTTGATTCACATGGCAAAGGGTGCAGGCTCCGATGTGGGTACCGGTGGTATGGCTACGAAGATCTCAGCCGCCAGAATTGCAAACGATGCCGGTGCGGATATGGTGATTGCAAATGGCGAGGATGTACATATCCTTCGTGACATTTTGAAGGGAAAGACGGTCGGAACGCTGTTTTTGGCGCATAAGAACGAAGATTTTCACTTGGTTGACTATCTGAGCGGACAATAATATAGATAGGGTGGTTGAGATGAACGAAAGTAGAATTGACAGAATCAATGAGTTGTATCATAAGTCGCAAAAGGAAGGCTTGACTCCGGAAGAAAAAGAGGAGCAGGCCAGACTTCGCAAGGAGTATATCGCGGCGATTCGCGGAAATCTTCGCGGAACGCTCGAGAACATTTCCTTGGTTAACCCCGATGGTACGGTTACGGATTTGAAGAAAAAGAGTGAGTGAGGTGCACCTTGAACAAAGCGGACATCAGAAAACAGATGAAAAAGGAGCGAGGACAGCTCACCTTTACGCGTATTCTTATGTATAGCGGATGCATTACGGATCGATTGTTAAAGGAGCCGGAGTATCGTGAGGCTTCGGTCATTCTTTCGTATATGTCGGTCAGCTCCGAGGTGAATACGCATTTTCTGATGGAACAGGCTTGGAAGGACGGCAAGTCCGTAGCGGTTCCGAAGTGCTATCCGGACGGAATTATGGAGTTTTACAAGATTGCTTCGTTTGAGGATGTGAAGCCCGGAAAGTTCGGAATTCCCGAGCCGGACCCCGTAAATCCGGTGGACTATGACAAGGAGACGTGTTTGCTCCTGTTGCCGTGCGTGGCATTTGACGAATGTGGTAATCGCGTTGGTTATGGTGGAGGTTATTACGATCGCTTTGCAGAGAAGCACGACGAGATGTATCGCATTATGTTGGCGTACGATTTTCAAAGAGTGGAGCGGGTTGAAACAGGTGAGTACGATATTCCCGCAGATGTGGTTTTAACGGAGTTGGCTCGCTATGAAGCGAAGACAGACAAGGAGGAGTAGAGGATGAATTTGATTCAGATGGGCAAAGAGGCAAAATCGGCTGCAGCACAGCTGCTTTTGGCTACAACAGAAGAGAAAAACAGAGCGCTGATTCGCCTTGCAGAAGCGCTTGTGAACAATACAGAGCGCATTCTTGCGGAAAATGCTAAGGATGTCGACGCAGCAATCGAAAGAGGTGTGAAGGAGTCTCTCATAGATCGACTTCGCCTTACGAACGACCGCATTGCCGCTATGGCAGAGGGCTTGGAGCAGATTGCGGAACTGGATGACCCAATCGGTGAAGTGCTTGACGTATGGGAACGCCCGAACGGACTGTCTGTTTCCCAGGTGCGTGTACCGTTTGGCGTTATCGGTATTATATACGAATCTCGTCCCAATGTAACTGCGGATGCCTTCGGACTTTGCTTTAAGACCGGAAATGCCGTAATCCTTCGTGGCGGAAGCGATGCTTTGAATTCCAATGTATGCATTACTGAGGTGCTTCAGGAGACACTGGTAAGTCTCGGTATGCCGAAGTATTGCATTCAGATGATCACGGATACGAGCAGAGAGGTTGCCAAAGAGTTTATGCGTCTCGATTCCTATGTGGATGTGTTGATTCCTCGTGGTGGCGCCGGATTGATTCGTACCGTGCTTGAGAACAGCACGATTCCGGTAATCGAGACCGGTACCGGCAACTGTCATATCTACGTAGATGAATTTGCCAACATCGATATGGCACTTGACATTATCGACAATGCGAAGACGCAGCGTCTCGGTGTATGCAATGCCTGTGAATCGCTTGTCGTACATAGTAAGATTGCCGAGCATTTTCTTCCGCTCGTTACGGACCGTTTGATGAGCAAGGGAGTTGTGCTTCGCGGCGATAAGATTGCCGTGGCAATTGAACCGAGAATGGAATGCGCTACCGAAGAGGATTTTGCGACGGAATATTTGGATAAGCTGATTTCCGTAAAGGTTGTAGATGAGCTTTCTCAGGCGATTTCCCATATTAATTTGTATCATACGAAGCATTCCGACGCGATCATCACTGACGATGCTTCGGCTGCAGAGCAGTTTCTGAAGCAGGTGGATAGTGCATGTGTTTATGTCAATGCATCCACTCGCTTTACGGATGGCTTTGAGTTCGGTTTCGGCGCTGAGATCGGTATCAGTACGCAGAAGCTCCATGCGAGAGGTCCGATGGGCCTTAAGGCATTGACGTCCTATAAGTATATGATAAAGGGCGACGGACAGATTCGTGGATAGTTGGCCGGAGGTTACGAGTGAATAACGACATTTTTACAACTGATGCGACTTTGCAGCCGCCGACAGCGGAGCCTGCGCGACAGTTTTATTTTATGAATCTGCTTCGTGAGCAGCTGCTTGAGCGTGAGCAAATGCTCGGTCGCAAGCTCACAATGCACATCGAGACGTTCGGGTGCCAGATGAATGCGAAGGATTCGGAGAAGCTGGCGGGCATTCTCGAAACAATCGGCTATGAGGCTGTTGATACCGAGGACGCAGATTTTGTTTTGTATAATACGTGTACCGTTCGTGAAAATGCGAACACTCGTGTTTACGGACGCATCGGTTATCTTGGAAACTTGAAAAAGAAGCATCCCGATATGCGAATTGCTCTTTGCGGTTGTATGATGCAGGAGTCACATGTAATCGATAAGCTGAAAAAGAGCTATCGTTTTGTCGATGTGATTTTCGGTACGCACAACATTTATATGCTCGCAGAGCTTTTGTATCGCAGAGAGACAGAGGGCAAGATGGTCGTATCTATTCTTCCCGAAGCCGATAAGATTGTAGAGGATTTGCCTACCATGCAGAAATACGGCTTCAAGGCCGGAATTAACATTATGTATGGCTGTAATAATTTCTGTAGCTACTGTATCGTTCCGTATGTACGTGGCAGAGAACGCTCCAGAGACCCGCAGGACATCGTTCATGAAGCGGAGTTGCTCGCTTCTAAGGGTGTTAAGGAAGTGATGCTCCTTGGGCAAAATGTTAACTCCTATGGCAAGACTTTGGAGCCGGCGGTTTCCTTTGCCGAGTTGATTGAGATGGTAAGCAAGGTGGAGGGCATCGAGCGTATTCGATTTATGACACCGCATCCGAAGGATCTTTCCGATGAATTGATTTCCGTGATAGCGTCGAACGACAAGGTGTGCAAGCACGTACATCTTCCGGTTCAGTCGGGTAGCAGTAGAATATTGAAGCTCATGAACAGACGTTATACGAAGGAAGCGTATCTTGCTTTGGTTGAGAAGATTCGTAGAGCCGTGCCGGATGTTGCGATTACTACGGACATCATAGTCGGTTTCCCGGGCGAGACGGAAGAGGATTTCCTAGATACGATGGACGTGGTTCGCAAGGCGGAGTATATGAGTGCATATACCTTTTTGTACTCGAAAAGAACGGGTACACCGGCTGCGGAGATGGACAATCAGGTTCCGGATGATGTGGCAAATGAGCGTTTTCAGCGCTTGCTCGGTGTAGTTTCCGAGGTGTCCGCAAATCAGGCGGCCGCATGGACCGGAAGAGAGGTTACCGTGCTCTGTGAAGAGCATCGAGAGGGTGAAAAGATGGTCACCGGCCGTATGGACAACAATCTTTTAGTGCATTTTTCCGCTGACGAGCCGATGCTCGGTAAGCTGGTTCGTGTTGAGCTGAAAGAATGCAAAGGGTTTTATTTTTTTGGTGAACTTCTTTAAACTCTATTGACAATTTTGAATAATTCATATATCATAGATATGTTGAATTTTTGTATCATGAAAATTGAATAACTATTTGGAGGTGTTCTTTATGACCGATTGGGTTATCCCCGTAATCACTGCCATAGTCACCGCCGTTATCGTTGGAATTATTGTTTGGAAGCTTGCGATTGCTCACCGAGTTAAGACATATGAAGCTAAGGTGGGTTCTGCTGAGCAAAGAGCTGCGAGCATCATTGCCGATGCTGAGAAGCAGGCTGTTAAGACTGCCGAAACAACGAAGAAGGAAGCTCTTCTGGAAGCAAAGGAAGAGGCCCTTAAGGCGAAGAATGAGTTTGACAGAGAGATGAAGGAACGCAGAGCAGAAGTGCAGCGTTACGAAAAGCGTGTAACCACAAAGGAAGAGAACCTGGACAGAAAGATTGAATCCCTGGAACGTAAAGAATCTCGCATGAACCAGAAAGAACAAGAGCTGGACAAGAAGCTTGAAGAAGCGAGCGAGTATCATAACAAGCAGATTCAAGAGCTTGAGAGAATTTCGGGATTGACCTCCGATAAAGCAAAGGAATATCTGTTAGAAACTGTTAAAGAAGATGTAAAGCATGAGACAGCCGTTATGATTAAGGAGATGGAGGCTGACGCTAAGGCCGTTGCCGATAAGAAGGCAAAGGAACTGATTGTCGGTGCCATTCAGAAGTGCGCAGCAGACCATGTCGCTGAGGCTACCATTTCGGTTGTTCAATTACCGAATGATGAGATGAAGGGTCGTATCATTGGTCGCGAAGGTCGTAACATTCGTACCATTGAGACACTTACCGGAATTGACTTGATTATTGATGATACTCCGGAAGCCGTAATCCTTTCGGGCTTCGATCCGATTCGTCGCGAGATTGCACGAATCGCGCTTGAGAGATTGGTTGTTGACGGTCGTATTCACCCGGCTCGTATTGAGGAGATGGTGGAGAAGGCACAGAAGGAAGTCGACAACATTATCCGTGAGGAAGGTGAGGGTGCTGTACTTAAGACCGGCGTACACGGTTTGCATCCCGAGATTGTACGACTTCTCGGAAAGATGAAGTATCGTTCGAGCTATGGTCAGAATGCATTGAAACATTCCATCGAGGTTTCCCTCTTGTCAGGCTTGCTTGCCGGTGAGATGGGTGCCGATGTTCGAATCGCTAAGCGTGCAGGCTTGCTTCATGATATCGGAAAGTCCGTAGATCATGAGATTGAAGGAACGCACGTACAGATCGGTGTTGACATCTGTAAGAAATACAAAGAGTCGCCGGTTGTTATCAATGCGGTTGCGTCCCACCATGGCGATACCGAAGCTACTTCCTTGATCGCACACATTGTACAGGCTGCAGACACGATTTCTGCCGCTAGACCGGGTGCGAGAAGAGAAACCCTTGACACATACACAAACAGATTAAAACAGTTAGAAGATATTGCTAATAGCTTTAAAGGAGTTGAAAAGTCTTTCGCAATTCAGGCAGGTCGCGAGGTACGTGTTATGGTTGTACCGGAACAGGTATCTGATGATGACATGATTTTGATGGCTAGAGAATTGTCTAAGAAGATTGAATCTGACCTCGAGTATCCGGGACAGATTAAGGTTAGTATGATTCGCGAGTCCAGAGTCACTGATTTTGCTAAGTGATCCGAATTTGGAGTTAACGAGTATTTGGGAGTTGTTTCGAATGAAGCAACTCCTTTTCGTTTGCTCATTTTGTGCAAAATGCGAAAAACGAAAAAAAGGGGTTGCATTTTTCAATGGTACATATTAGAATACAACATGGATTGTATACACGTCTACAATAATTATGAAATATAGATTTCGGAGGAAACTATGGCATTGACATTATCTAAAAAAGCACAGGCGGTAAAGCCTTCTTCTACATTGGCGATTACGGCTAAGGCAAAGGCTCTGAAGGCAGAGGGAAAGGACGTTGTCGGATTCGGTGCCGGCGAACCGGACTTTGCGACTCCCGCTAACATTTCGGAGGCTGCTATTAAGGCAATCAATGAAGGTTATACGAAATATACGCCCGCTGCGGGAACACCTTTGCTTCGTGAGGCAATCAGTGCAAAGTTTCTTCGTAGAAATAACATCGTATATACCCCCGAGCAGATCGTTGTCAGCAACGGTGGTAAGCATGCATTGACCAACATCTTTGAAGCAATCTTGAATCCGGGTGATGAAGTAATCATTCCGGTTCCGTATTGGCTCAGCTATCCGGAGATTGTTAAGCTTTCCGATGGTGTACCCGTATTTGTAGAGTGCGGTGCGGAGAATGATTACAAGATTACACCGGAGCAGCTTGCAGCAGCATGCAACGACAAGACGAAGGCATTTGTATTGAATTCCCCCAGCAATCCGACCGGTATGATTTATTCGAAGGCGGAGCTTGAGGCACTTGCTAAAGTGATTGTTGAGAAGGACATCTTCGTAATTTCCGATGAGATCTACGAAGAGCTCGCATACGATGATGCCGAGGTAATCAGCATTGCTTCTTTGAATCAGGACATTTACGAGCATACGATTACGTGTAACGGTCTTGCGAAGGCTTATGCGATGACCGGTTGGAGAATCGGTTATGCAGCTGCACCGCTTGAGATTGCTAAGGTTATGGCAAACCTTCAGAGCCATCAGACGAGCAATCCGAACTCGATTGCACAGAAGGCATCGATTGAAGCGTTGAATGGTCCGCAGGATAGCGTTTGGCTTATGCGTGACGAGTTTAACCGTCGTCGTGAATATATGTACGAGCGTGTATCGAAGCTTCCGTATGTTAAGACGATTAAGCCCCAGGGTGCATTTTATATGTTCATCGATGTGAGCGAGGTGCTTTCTCTTTGCTATCAGGGAGAGAAGGTCGGAAGCGTAGAAAAGCTTGCGGCTCATTTGATTAACGATTATATGACTGCTGTCATTCCTTGTGCGGATTTCGGTTGTCCGAATCACATTCGACTTTCCTATGCAATCAGCTTGAAGCAGATTGAGAAGGGCTTGGATCGAATCGAGCAGTATTTGAATAGTTTGACGAACGCATAATTCCTACTATAGAAAGGATGGGGAGACGATGAAGAAGCTTGGTTTTATCGGTGCCGGTAATATGGGATATCCGATTTTGAAGACTGCTGTTGAGCTGTATGGCGCAGAAAATGTTATGGTTAGCGAACGTGCGGATGCGGCCAGAGAACGTGCTTGTGCACTCGGTGTAGTTGCCGCTAAGGACAATTCCGAGCTTGTTTCGGCATGTGAGTATGTCCTTTTGGCTATGAAGCCACAGGTGGCAAATGCTGTGCTGAAGGAGATTGCGCCTGCACTCCATGACTCTTCTAAGATGATTTCGATTATGGCCGGTGTGTCGACCGATGCGATTCGCGAGGCACTTGGCTGTGAGCTTCCCGTTGTTCGCCTTATGCCGAATACTCCCGCAATGGTTGGAGAGGGAATGACCGCATTGTGTCATACGCTTAGCTCCGACGATGCTGAGGAGGTAACCTTTGTGAAGAGCCTTTGCGAAAGCTACGGCCGTTGCATCGTGTTGCCTGAGAAGCTTATGAATGCGGCTATTTGCGCAAACGGCAGCTCGCCTGCATATGTTTATCTGTTTATCGAAGCACTGGCTGACAGCGTTGTTCGATACGGAATTACCAGAGACGATGCCTATACGCTTGCGGCACAGACGGTGCTTGGCGCAGCAAAGATGGTGATCGAGACCGGTAAGCATCCCGGTGAATTGAAGGATGCGGTATGCAGCCCGGGCGGTACGACCATTGCAGCGGTAGCGGCGCTTGAGGAGAATGGCTTCCGTAATGCCATTATGAAGGCAACGGATGCGTGCTATGAAAGAGGCGCTCAGCTGGCAAAGGAATCGAAATAGGAGGCGAATTATGAGCGATTATAAGCGTCTGAATCGTGAAAAGGTATATCAGGGTGCCATTGTAGGCATTTACAAGGATACGATGCAGCTGAAGGACGGTTCGATTCGTCATTGGGACTTTATCGAGCATCCCGGAGCTGCGGCTGTTGTTGCGGTTGATGACGACGGACGCATTTTGATGGTTCGTCAGTATAGAAATGCTTTGGAGCGCGATACCATTGAGCTTCCTGCCGGCGGAAAGAATCCGGATGAGGATATGCTGACATGCGCACTTCGCGAGCTGGAAGAAGAGACCGGCTATCGTGCCGGACACTGCGAACCGCTCTGCGAGATCTACACAACGGTAGCGCTGATGAACGAACGCATCGGAATCTTCCTTTGTACAGAGCTTGTGCCTACGCAGCAGCATTTGGACGAGGGAGAGTTTCTCGGCGTAGAGCGCTATACGTTAGAGGAACTTACGGAATGGATCTTAGAATCGAAAATACAGGATTCCAAGACCGTTGCCGGATTGCTTGCATACAAGACAAAGCTTGGCCTATAAAGGTTCTAGTTTTACTCTGCTTCGAATAGGATGTAGTATCAATGACAAGTGGAGATCGATGTATGCATTTGATACGAAGACAGAAAGAACCATTGCTCATTGCCGTGGTTCTTTTTTTATGCTCATTGTTAATCGGCACCTTGTGCGGTCGTCTGTTCGTGCTCACAATGAGAGATAAGGTGTTGGCGCAGTTTGCGGAAGAGTTGAACATGCTGGCACATGGCGAGATCAA
Organism: Lachnospiraceae bacterium; assembly: GCA_045597165.1. Classification (GTDB taxonomy): domain Bacteria; phylum Bacillota; class Clostridia; order Lachnospirales; family Lachnospiraceae; genus ISDg. Next base: position 65,030 of record JAZODS010000020.1, read on the forward strand.
TTATGTTGAGATGTTTCGGTATACGCTTTTCAAAAATGCTGTGATATTTCTAAGCATTTTGCTGGCTACGCTTTGTATCATCGGACCATGGTACTATCTGTTCCGCATCGGCAAGCTCGGGCTTTCCTGTGGTATGCTGGCCGGACAGGTTGGCGGAATCTTTCATGCAAAGGGCATTTTGCTGATGATGGCATACTATCTGCCCGCATGGATCGTGTACGCGCCGGCTTACATAGCGCTATATAAAAATGCATATGAGCTTTGGCAGGTTGTATTTCATAAGCACGATGAGCGAAATGTTACGCTGTCGCGGAGTGACTTCGTAAGACGAACGCTCATATTGTTGTTGCTCCTTGAGTTCGGAGCGGTATTGGAGGTGTGGCTCGGCAGTCTTTTGCTTCGATTCGCGGCCGGACATTTTCTGAATTTGTTGCTTGGATAGAGGTTGTGTGGGTTGTGAAAGGGTTGGTGGAATGCCGGGCTGCAGGTTGACTTTTTACCTGTGGATTTGTATACTTAGCGTAACGGCACAAGCCTATGTGTGTGATTGATAATGAATGACAAGGGGGAGCCGGAGAGCATTGTTTTTTGCTTTTTGAATGAGCGAATCGGAGGGGTTATCGATGAGAATGTATGATATCATTACGAAGAAAAAATGCGGAAAGGAATTATCCGATGCGGAGATTGCTTATGTGGTTTCCGGTTATACGGACGGCTCGATTCCGGATTATCAGATGTCGGCGTTTCTGATGGCTTGCTGTCTGAAGGGATTGAGTGAGAAAGAGACGATCTCCTTGACAATGGAGATGGCCAATAGCGGAGACGTGCTTGACTTGTCTGCGATTGAGGGCGTGACGGCGGACAAGCACAGTACCGGCGGTGTCGGTGATAAGACTTCGTTGATATTGGGCCCGTTGGTTGCGGCATTGGGTGTTCCCGTTGCGAAGATGTCCGGTAGAGGCTTGGGGCATACGGGAGGAACGATTGATAAGCTCGAAAGCATTCCGGGCTTTCAGACGAGCATTTCCACAGAGAAGTTTTTTGAAAATGTAAATGAGATGAAACTGGCGATTGTCGGTCAGACCGCGAATCTGGCTCCGGCGGATAAGAAGATCTATGCGCTTCGTGATGTGACTGCAACGGTAGACAACATTTCGTTGATTGCCGCCAGCATTATGAGTAAAAAGATTGCTGCGGGTGCGCAGGTTATCGTATTGGATGTTAAGACCGGTAGCGGTGCATTTATGAAGACGCTCGAGGATTCGATTGCTTTGGCTGAGATGATGGTTCGAATCGGTCGCGGAGTTGGCAGAAAGACATACGCCGTAATCACGGATATGAATCAGGTGCTCGGTAGAAATGTCGGCAATGCGTTGGAGGTACAAGAGGCAATCGGTGTCTTGGCAGGCGATGCAGAGGCGGATTTGTATGAGGTGAGCATCTTGTTGGCGGCATTTATGCTGATGGGCTGCGGAAAAGCGAATACGCTCGAAGAGGCAAAGCAAATGCTTTCCGACACGATCGAAAGCGGTGCGGCACTGAATAAGATGGTTGAGTTTGTACAGAGACAAGGCGGCGATGCATCGTATGTATTGAATACGGAGCTCTTCCCGAAGACTTCAATCGTATATGAGGTTCCTTCTCCGTGTGACGGTTATGTTGCATCGACAAATGCCGAGGAAATCGGCATGACCTCTCTAACACTTGGTGGAGGACGTGTGACGAAGGATAGCGTGATCGATCCTGCGGTTGGTATTCGCATGAATAAGAAGGTCGGAGACTATGTTCGAAAGGGAGAGTCTCTGGGCACGCTTTATGCGAACGACAAAGAGTCTTTGAGCGCAGCTGAACAGCGTTTCCTCAATGCATTTGTATTATCGGAGGAGCCGGTGGATGCGTGCAAGACGGTATATGGCTATGTAGACGAAACGGGTTATCACGAGTTATAAAAATAGAATGCCGATATGCATATTTTGCAGGCTGTAGATTAGAATAGTACCAAAGGTCTAGGAGACAGTATGGGAAGACGATTTCTAATCTGCGGCCTGCTTCTTTGTCTGCTTTTATCAACTGCAGCCGCAAATGAGCCACTGCCCGCAACAGATGCCGTTGAGGTAGTTGCCGGCGCCAATGAACAAGCAAAGGCAGACGAGCTTGGCTTGTTGAGCGAGGCGTACGTGCTTATGGACACCGATACGGGGAATATATTGTGTGAGAAAAATGCTACGAAAGAGTTGGCGATGGCGAGCATCACAAAGATTATGACCATTTTGTTGACGATGGAGGCAATCGACGAAGGGTCTCTTTCGTATGATACGATGGTGACCGTAAGTGAGCACGCGGCGTCACTCGGAGGCTCTCAGGTGTATCTTGAGGTCGGCGAGCAGCTATGCGTTGATGATATGCTGAAGTGCATTTGCATTGCAAGCGCAAATGATGCTTCGGTTGCAATGGCAGAGCATTTGGCCGGCACGGAGGAGGCATTTGTGCAAAGGATGAATGTGCGTGCAGCTGAGCTTGGAATGGAAAATACGCATTTTGTAAACTGTTACGGACTGGATACCGACGGCCACTACAGCTCGGCGAAGGATGTTGCCATTATGTCGAGAGAATTGATGAAGCATCATCCTGAGATTACGAAGTATACAACGACGTGGATGGATAGCATTGTACATAATACGGCTCGCGGAAGCAGTGAATTCGGCTTGTCGAATACAAATCGTCTTATTAAAAGCTACGAGGGCATTACCGGTCTGAAGACCGGCTCTACGGGAAATGCGAAGTACTGTCTAAGTGCTACGGCGACAAGAGACGGTTCCAGTTTGGTTGCGGTCATTATGGCGGCACCGAGCACGAAGGACCGATTTGCGGAAGCGACGAAGCTTTTAAACTATGGATTCGCAAATTATCATCGCTATGAGGATACGCAGAGCAAAGGCAAGCTGTATGAGGTGAAGATCGGCGGTGCGATGGAAAGTCATATGAACGGTATCGTAGAGAACCCGTTCGGAATCCTGCTGCCAAAGGACGTTGCAAGTGAATCAATCACTTCAAAGCTTGAACTGAAGACGATAAATGCTCCGGTAAAAAGGGGCGATGAACTCGGTGAACTCGTGTATTATCTTGACGAAGTGGAGCTCGGAAGAGTGACAATTGTTGCGGAAAAGGATATGGCACACGCAAAATATACGGATTACCTTGTGAAATTGTTCGATTTGTTCTTCTGAGACACAAGAAGTTGTGTATTTTGCACCGTTCGTTCACTATATTTTGTTGACAAGCAAGTTGTGTTTGTGTATAATGTTTTGGAGAGGAGGGGTGCGCATGCATTATGTTCTTATAGCGGTTTTGATTGTAATCGCTTTGCTGTTGCTTCATGCGTATCTCATTCAACGCAGCTTTAAGCTTGTCACTTATCGTGTTGCGGTTACCAAGAGCATTGTTGCCGATTGGAAGACGAAGAAGCTACTTGTTGTTGCCGATCTTCACAATCACAGCTATGGCCTGCACAATGAACATTTGCTTAATGCAATTCGAGAAGCGGCTCCGGATGTCATATTGATTCCCGGCGACCTATTGGTGTGCGGTAGTGATAAGAATCCCGTGGCTTTTGAGTTTCTTGAGAGGCTTTCGCAGCTTTCGGTTCCGATTTGTTATTCGCTCGGCAATCACGAGGATAAGCTGCGAGTAGAGTGCCCCGATCAGTTTGATGAGCTGTCGAAGCTTTGTAAGAGGCTTAGCATTCATCTGCTGGATAATGAGTGCGTAACGATTGACGACGGCATTTCCGTGTCCGGCGTTACCATTCCTCGAGAGTGTTATCGGAAAGGCTTTGCGACGAAGCACATTTGCACTGGGAATGTGAACGAGCTGCTAGGTGATGCACCGCAAAGTGACGTCCTGGTGCTTTTGGCGCACAATCCGGTTTATTTTGAACAGTATGCGTCGTACGGAGCGGATGTAGTAGTATCCGGCCATATGCATGGCGGTATCATGAGACTTCCGATACTCGGCGGCGTGATTTCCCCGCAATGGAGACTGTTTCCGAAGTACGACGGTGGACAGTTTACGCGGGACAATAGCAGTATGGTCGTATCGCGTGGCTTGGGCTTGCATACGTTACCGGTTCGATTCTTTCAGTCGCCGGAATTGGTCGTAATTCAGCTTGAGAGACAAGAATGATATAGATAGTAGTCTACAAAGGAGGTTTTCCAATGAGCTTATCGGTTAAACTTGAAGCATTTGAAGGTCCGCTTGATTTGTTGCTTCATTTGATTGAAAAGAACAAAGTGAATATCTACGATATTCCGATTGCGATGATTACGGATCAGTACATGGAGTACCTCCGTAAGATGCAAGAAAATCAGATGGACAATATGAGTGAGTTTCTTGTAATGGCGGCTACGCTTTTGCGCATCAAGTCGGCGATGCTTTTGCCGATTGAGATTACGGAAGACGATTCCGAATCGGATCCTCGCGCAGAGCTCGTGGAGAGACTCCTCGAGTATAAGATGTACAAATACGCCTCCTACGAGTTGAAGGACCGTCAGATCGATGCGGCGAAGCATTTGTATCGCACAGAGAGCATTCCGAAGGAAGTGGCATGCTTTAAGGAGGATATTAAGGCGGAAGACGTTGTCGGAGACCTTCGTCTCGATACGTTAAATGCTATCTTTAAGGACGTTATGAAGCGTCAGGAGAACAAGATCGATCCGATTCGCAGCAAGTTCGGTAAGATTGAGCTTGAATCGGTGAACTTTAAGGAGAAGGTTCATCACATTCAGGAATACGGAATCAAGCACCGTCGTTTTAGCTTCCGAAGACTTTTGGAACGTGCCGGTGACAAACTTGAGCTGATTGTAACGTTCCTTGGAATTCTCGAATTGATCCATATGGGCAGAATGTGCATTCGTCAGACGGTATTGTTCGAGGATATTGAGATTGAGTATTTGGCAAATGATATTGTTTCCGTTGAGCAGTACGCGTAATCAAAGCATTTGCATTGGTGAGGAAGATGGAAGATAAGGTTTTGAAAAAAGCACAGATAGAGGCGATGCTGTTTGCGATGGGCGATGCGGTTGAGGCGGACCGAATGGCTGCCGCGCTTGAGATTGAAGAGGATGAGCTTGTCGCATTGGTTGATGAACTGATTGCGGAATATGAAGAAGCGAATCGCGGCATTATGATTTCTCGTATCGACCGTAAGTATCAGATGTGCACTAAGGTGGAGCATTACGAGACTCTGATTCGCCTATGTCATGTGCCGAAGAAGCACGTTTTGACGGATGTGTTGCTCGAGACACTTTCCATTATTGCATATAAGCAACCGGTTACGAGACAGGAGATTGAAGCAATTCGCGGCGTCGGCTGTGACTTTGCAATCAATAAGCTTTTGGATTACCATTTGATCTGTGAGCTCGGACGTATGGACGCTCCGGGACGACCGATTTTGTTTGGTACTACCGATGATTTCTTAAGAAGCTTCGGAGTTTCTTCGCTGGATGAGCTGCCGCATATCGATAGCTCTAAGGTAGAGGAATTCAAGATGGAGGCTGAGGAAGAGACGACGATCGGAGTATAGATACGCTTTTCACGACACTGTTATACATTAGTAACTCTAGCATGAGCTGTGGCGATTCGTTCGCCGCAGCTTTTTGCTGTCTTGAGTTTGAAGTCTATTCGCCGCCTTTCGGAATACTATTAATAGTAAAGTGCTTGGGATGGTTACATAGCAATGAAATATCGGATTTTGTGCGTTGCCGCTTGGTTATTGTGTGCGTGCCTATATTGTAAGCTGAACTATAACCCTCAACAGGAGAAACCGGTAGACTACATAGCTCCGTACAGTGTCACACTTATGGAATCGGACGGTGAGGAGGCGAAGCTTGGTGAAAATGAGCTGAATGCAATCGGAGCCTGCCTTATGGATGCGCAAAACTGCCGCGTACTGTATGGGAAAGCCTCCGACAAAACGTTGGCTATGGCGAGTACAACAAAGATAATGACATGCTTAATTGCTCTTGAGCATTGCAACCAAAATGAAGTCGTTACCGTTAGCAAATACGCCGCATCGCAACCTCCTGTGCAGATGAACATTCAAGAGGGCGAAAAGTACTACCTGAAGGATTTGCTGCATTCGATGATGATGGAAAGCCACAACGATTCCGCGGTTGCGGTGGCGGAGCATGTGGCCGGAAGCGAGGAGGCATTTTGCAAGCTGATGACCGAAAAAGCAAAGAAGCTCGGTGCGGTGAACACGGTGTTTGGTTCGGCAAATGGACTGGATAAGGGCGAGCACCATACGACGCCGGAGGATTTGGCATTGATTGCTTCCTATGCAGTCAGAAACGATGCCTTTCTTGCGATAGTCGGTTGTGACACCTATACGGTTCATGAGATTAACGGAGGTCGAAGTGTGTTCCTTGCAAACATCGATAAGTATCTTTATATGGACTCCAATGCTATCGGAATCAAGACCGGCTTTACGAACAAAGCCGGCTATTGCTTCGTAGGAGCCACGAGACACGAAGATACGGTACTTATCTCGGTTGTACTAGGAAGTGGCTGGCCTCCGAACAAAAGCTTCAAATGGAACGATACAAAGGCGCTTGTGGCTTATGGGAGAGAGCATTTTCATAGAAAAGAGCTGAGCCTTACTAAGGAGGTTCTGGGGGCTGTCATCGTTGAGAACGGTCAGCGTGATTACGTAGAGATTGTTCCGCAGTATGAATGGACGGACTCCCTCTTGCTTGGAAATGAGAAGGTTACGGTAGAATATTTATTTGAAGAATGTTACGAAGCTCCGATAGAGGCCGGTGAGTTTCTCGGCTCCGCGCGAGTCATGATTGAGGATGAGCTGTATTGCGAAATACCGATTGTCTCAACGGAAGAGGTTGCAATGATCGATTACAACTATTATTTTGACCGACTGAGTGAGTATCTTTGGTAGATTGTCTCGACTATGAGTATGCGAATATTGGTCAATGCGTAGTTCAACCACTTGTAATTCCTTTTTTTCTATGCTACAATGATAGAATCCTCAAACGAAAGGAAGCAGGCAGAATGAAGTTGACTAAGGCAATGATTAAGCGACTTGCGATGTCGGAAAATGAGTTTGCAGAAGGCTTTATGTATTATAAGAACGGCCGTCTTACACGTGCGGTTGCGTCTAATGACAAGTCGATTTTTCAATTCTCCGTTAAGGGAAATTATCCGTATAAGGTTGTCATTCATCTCGGAGATGAGCTTCAGTATTCTTGTACTTGTGCGGCAAATGCAAGACCGTCTAAGGGTGCTTGTAAGCATGTAATTGCCGGTCTTTTGTTTGTGCAGCAGCTCGATGGCAATGTGACGTCTTCAGAGGATGCATCCGAGGAAGAGCAAAGAGCGGCGCAGATTATAAATTACTATGAGGACATGGACGGAGTGATCTCCGGAGAGGCTTGTAGACTGCAGCTTTCGTTTTATTATAAAGGCTTGCTCAGACAGGGCAGCGATGTTATTCCGCTTCGCTTGTCCATGGGAACGTCACGAATGTACAAGATACAATCGGTCAAAAAGATGCTCGAAGCCATTCGGAATAACAACAGCTTTACGCTCGGTAAGGATTTTTCCTATCATGGCGGCATCACGGAGTTCGATTACCCTTCTCAGGCGGTATGCTCGTATCTGATGGACGTCTTAGAGCTTGAGGAGCGCTATAATATAGTCGGTGAGCATTCGGCATTTCAGCGAAATGAGGTTATGCTTTCGCAGCGTATGTTTTTAGAGGTACTTCGTCGTTGGGCAGGTAGACAGTTCAACATGGTTGTTCGCAACAGAGTCATCGGTAAGGTCACATTTGTCGACGGGAACCCGAGAATCGCTTACGAAATCGATGTTGAGGATGAGTACGTATCGCTTGCTTATGTGGACGGCGTTCGAGCATTTTCCATGACGGCGGACGGAGAGCTCATCTACTATGACAATGTCATCTATCATCCGCAGAAGCAGTTCGTAAAGAACTATCTGCCGATTTACAATACGCTTTCTAAGGAAAATGCTCAGCTCGTGTTCCGTGGTGAGCAGGCAACGCATTTTCTTGAGGATGTGCTGCCGAAGTTGCATGACACGATGAATCTGCAGATTCCGGAGTCGCTGAAGGAGCGCTATTTGACGTATCCGTTGACGGCGAGTCTGTATCTCGATTATGTACACAGAAACATTCGCGCGGAGCTGGAATATACGTATGGAGAGTATACGTTCAGTAGCTTTTCGGATCCGGTTACGGATGGCAAGATTCTTGTTCGCGATCATGTGAAGGAGGATGCCATCGCACAGGCACTTCAGGACTGCGGGTTTGAGCTTCACAACGGCTATTATTTGCTTGTAAATGCAGATGCGATTTACGATTTTATTACCGGTAATCGCGGTGAGCTTCCTGAGTTATGTACGCTCATGTATTCTTCGAGCTTTCACAAGCTGCGTATATCGCAGGGAGAAAAGATATCTTACGCCGTACACCGCGTTCAAGGCGAGGATTATCTGTCGCTCGACATTAGCTTCGAGGACACTTCGAAGGAAGAGCTTCGCGACATATTCCGTGCACTTCAAATGAAGAGACGTTATTATCGATTGAAGGACGGAGATTTCTTGACACTTCAGTCCGAGCATTTGCAAAATGCTTTGGATATGATTTCAGCGGTTGGCGGTTCGATTCGTCAGATGAAAGAGGGAAGTGTTCGGTTAGAGCGTTCGCAGGCGTCGTATTTGGAGCATTTGCTGAAGGAAAAGAACTGTGACTTTGAGATGGATGAGTCCATTCGCGAGGTCATCTATTCGCTTAAGAATCCGCCAAAGCGTGATTGCCCGGCTGAGATCATTGCCGATGTAAGACCGTATCAGCAGCTCGGATATGAGTGGATGTGCAATTTGGCCGTGCAAGGTATGGGCGGAATTCTTGCGGATGACATGGGTCTTGGTAAGACGTTGCAGGCGATTATGTTTATTGCGTCGCTTCCGAAGGAGGAGAGAAGTCTCATCATCTGTCCGACGTCTTTGATGTACAATTGGAAGGACGAGATTGAGAATTTTGCTCCGAGCATTTCCGCTGAGATTATATGCGGTATGCCCGAGGATAGAAAGAAAATGATCGAAGAAAGTAAAGCACGCATCTTGATCACTTCCTATCCGCTTTTAAGGCGCGACATTCGATTGTATAGTGATAAGAGATTTGCTAGTGTATTTTTGGATGAGGCGCAGAACATTAAGAACAGCACTTCGATGAATGCAATGAGCGTTAAGCGCATTCAAACCGACCATCGATTTGCGCTTACCGGTACTCCGATAGAAAATTCGCTGTCTGAGATTTGGTCGATTTTCGATTTTATCATGCCGGGATATCTGTTTCATCATGCTCGCTTTGCGTCGGAGTATGTTAAGCCTGTGATGAACAACGAGGACGAAGTGATCAATAGGCTGAATATGCGAATCGATCCATTTGTCTTGCGCAGAATGAAGCATGACGTGCTTTCGGAGCTTCCCGAGAAGACGGAAGAGAAGATTTTGATCGAGCTTTCCGACGAGCAGAAGAAGCTGTATGCAGCATATTTGGACCATTATAAGGGTGAGTTTATGCTTGAAGACGAAGCGTATGCGATGTCGCATAATCGGATTCAGATCTTGAGTGCGCTTATGAGATTGCGCCAGATTTGCTGCCATCCGTCCACCTTTATTGAGAATTATAACGGCGACAGCTCGAAGATGGATTTGCTGCTTCAATTGTTACAAAATGCGATTGAATCCGGACATCGTGTCCTCGTATTCTCGCAGTTCACGTCGATGCTTGACCTGATTAAGGCGGAGCTAAATGAGCGCACGATTCCGTACTTCTGCATCGAAGGAGAAACTAAGATTGCAGATCGAAATCGTTACGTGAAGGACTTCAATGACGGCGTCAACGATGTGTTCTTGATTTCACTGAAGGCCGGAGGTACCGGCTTGAACCTTACCGGAGCCGACATGGTTATTCATGTGGACCCGTGGTGGAATCCTGCGGTGGAAGAGCAGGCTACCGACCGTGCATATCGTATCGGTCAGGGTAAGAATGTGCATGTCATTAAGCTGCTGTCCAAGGACACCATCGAGGAGAAGATTTATCGACTCCAGCAGAAAAAGAGAAAGCTTGCCGATTCGATCATCGATAAGCAGGGCGATTTCTTGAAGAACCTAACGAAGGAAGAGCTTCTGGATATCTTTACGTAATTGTTATTGCTAATAGAAAAGCCCGAAACGAGGCAATTTGTTTGCTTTGTTTCGGGCCATTTTCATTTTATTTATTGTTGGGCAAATTAATCATCCAAATATCTTGCGTAGTACTTGTGAACAAGATTGTCTAAGAAGGATTCGTTAATTGCACCAAATGTATCGGTAATACGCTTCTTGATACCTTCGATCTTTCTCTTGAAGTTCTCTTCATCGCTTGCCTCCTCAGACTCAAATGCCTTAACACTCGACAAGGAAATATTGAGAAGCATCCAGCTGTTGAACAGAAGAATAAGCTGACGTCCGTTCATCGAAAGAATGAAGTTGGATGTACGTACCTCGGACGGATTGATGATGCGATTAGCGCCTTCCGGAACGTTATCCGAGAACAAGCGCATCGTTTCTTCCGGAGAGGTAAGTCTCATTCCGGATACGAATTCGGCTGCCGCAGCAGTGCGATTGGACTTTTTAAACCTCGAATAATCGGATACGGAGTGTGGCTTGTAGTATTCAAATGCCTCCATCTCATCCGGGTTGGGAGTGTAGTCCGGTACAAAGCCTGCATAGGAATCCAAATCTTCATTATCCTCGAAGATGAGCTTTCTGCCCTTGCCGAGATCAACGGAAAGGTTTGCAAGTCTGATTCGTTCTTTTTGCTGTTCTGCGTTAGTGCGATTCTGCTCGCTCTTTCTTTCTTTGATACGCTTCTTGAATTCTTCAAATGCCTTTTCGGTCTCGTCCTCGGGATCCATCTCAGGGGCAGAGGGGAGTGTATAATCCGGAACAAATGCCTTGAAGGTTTGTGAATCCAAATCGTCGGCACCGGTAGCGTAACGATGTACATTCTTAGATGCACGTCTGAAATTGTTGTCCTTTGCCTTCGACGGATCGGCAAAGGAAGAAATGCCGGGTGTCATGATGTCATCGCTATCAATAGCATTATCACTTGCGATAACCTCTTCAATGATGTCATAGTCAAGCGGGACAACAATCTTAGTATCCTGAATGTCGGTCGGACGAAGCGATACGGATTCGTATTCGGAAGCGTCTCTGCGATAAAGCGAAGCGTCCGGAATGATTTCCTCAATCACGGAGCCTTCTGCAACCGATTCGGTGATTGATTCGGTGGTTTCTTCGGATACAGATTCCTCTACGATAGTAGCTACTTCGTCTACGGCAATCTCTTCGGAAATGGTTTCCTCGGGTTCCGGAATGTATTCGAACGGGGCAGTGATAGTGTCATCTGTCGTCTCGACAACTTCCTCGCTAACCTCAGCCACGGGTTCTTCAACGACTTCCTCAATAACCTCAGCAACGGGCTCTTCGATGACTTCCTCGCTAACCTCAGCAACGGGCTCTTCGATGACTTCCTCAACAACCTCGGCAACGGGCTCTTCAATGACTTCCTCAACAACCTCGGCTACGGGCTCTTCGATAACTTCCTCGATAACCTCAGCTACAGGTTCTTCAACAACTTCCGCGGGAGTCACATCAATTTCTTCAGTTGCCACTTCTTCAACGACTTCTTCAACAGCTTCCTCGGTCGTCTCCTCGGTCGTCTCCTCGGTTACTTCCTCGACTGCCGCTTCAGTTGCCTCTTCGGAAGGTTCCTCGACAACTACTTCAGCGACTTCCTCGATTGTTTCTTCAACGACATCCTCGACTTCGGGAACTGTCTCAATCGTCTCCTCGACAGTCTCTTCAACGGTTTCTTCGAGAGTCTCCGCAACGGTCTCCTCGACTATCGCTTCCGGAGTAGTAGCGATTACGCCTTCCTCGGCAGGAGTGGTTTCTTCTACAATTGCCTCGATCTTATCGTCATCTGCTGATGCAGTGGCTTCCGCTTCGGGAGTATTGGAAGAAGGATTGTTCTCCTCACTTCTGCGAAGTCGTCCGATGAACAGATTTCTAAATGGCTTACGAGATCCTGCAGATTTCGCTTGCGGAGCAGTACTTACCGGATCAGTTGGCTCAGACTCCTCGGTAGGCGATACAATCTCGGAAGGAGTAGAAATAGGCTCCTCGGGAATGTTCGCTTCCGGCTCAGCAGGCTCGGCGACGATCTCCGTAGCTTCCTCAGCAGGCTCGGTGACGGTCTCGGTAGCTTCCTCAGTGGGCTCGGCTACAGCTTCCTCTACAGTTTCCTCGGTAGATTCCGTAGGTTCAGCTTCTTCGACGGAAGCTTCCTCGGTATTCTGCTCGAGTTCCTCTGAAGCGGTAGCTTCTTCAGGAGTATCAACCGACTCCTTCGGGGTAGCGGTAGTAGCTTCTTCCTGAGGTGCCTCTGTGGATTCTTCCTTTATTGCATCTTCTTGTACTGTGGATTCCTCTGTCTTGGTCTCCTCAGCATCGGGCTTTTCTTCTCCGTTGTCAGGTTGTACATCTGTCTGTGCTTTGTCAGTATCTTCACCACGTCTGCGCTTGGACTCCATAACGTAGAAGGATGCGAACAGCTTCACGGCTTTTTTTACATCCGGCTTATCAACGTAAACCTTGAAAGCGTTCTCACGCATGGAATAGCGGTAGGAGCCTTCAATACCTTGCTCCTGCATGTACTCGATGAATTTCTGTGCTGCATCCTCTCTTTGCAGCGCAAATACCGGTACGGTTTCTACAGACGTTTCGTTGTTTAACGGAACGTTACACTTGGAACAGATGACAACACCTTTCGGAAATGTCTCTTTACAATTTGGGCAAAAAGGCATGTTGTTCTCCTCCAATCAATTATTTTCGGCAAAATGCCGAAGTCCACGATTTTTTCATATGAAATATTATACATAATAAACACTGCGTTTTCAAGCAAAAACGCAGTGTTTCGATAAAAAAATATAAAAAACTTTTTCGTGTTACTCCTCGAACAGTTTAGAATAGATTTCTTCCGCAAAATAGTCCGTCATTGCAGAGTCGTTGTCGGGAAATGCTTCCTTCAATTGGTCGGCGATGTAACTCTGGTAGTAAAGGAGAGTTTCTTCATACGTATCGGCCGGAGTAACATTTTGCTGAATGATTTCTTTGGTGAGATTCGTATCGGCCCAATTGTTGATTTTATCGATCAGCTGTTGCTCTTCGGAAGCTTCATTCTTGCGAGCGGAATAGGATTTCAGTAATGAAATACCGCCAACAAGCATAATAGCAAAGACCATAGCCATAACGACCTGCGAAAATACGCTGTTGAAGAATGCAATCACACCGAAATAGCTGAGGAATACAGTAAGCAGACCAACTACGCCGAAAGCGATGAGCATAATGCCTGTGCTGAGCGTATCCTTGGCTCTGAATTCTGCGGAAGTGTATGAACTACCGCCTCTGGCACGAATGTTCATCTGCGTCATAGCAATTACGGCTTCCTCGGCGAAGAGTTCTTCAAGAAAACCTTCGTCCTCAGAAGAAGCTGTGTCGTCATCGTCTTCATCGGACGCCTCATCGACAATGTCTTTTTCTTCGTCGTCATTGTCAGCCGCTGAGACGTCGTCGACAGTGGCTTCGAAATCCTCGGAAGCGGTATCGAAGGAATCGTCGAAGTCATCGTCGTCTTCGTCATCGGCGTCTTCCGTTAATACTGCGGAATGATTCAAAATGGCCTCTGCCTCGGAAGGAGAGATGTTGTTGGTTGTCTTACCGGCAACCTCAACGGAAACAAAGATGGCAAATGCCTGCTGAATTCGCGTCTCATTCTTGGGCGACGAATACAACTCGTATTTGCCGGTATCCGGATTCACGTTCGTGAGCGTCTCAATCTTGGAATAGTCCAGATATTCTAAAAATCGATTCAATACTCGTTCACTCTTAAAAGAGTAGATGAGCTTCATATCAATATAAGCAAGCTCTTCAACCAACTCGGTTCCGCAATCCGCGCAGGTCAAAATGCCGGCTTCGTATTCGTTTTTGCATTTCGGACAAAAAGGCATCGTAGTTCCTCCTAAATGTTGATATACAAATTATAATGCATAAAATGCGAAATGGCAAGAAAAAAGCATATGCAAATGAGGTTGTTTGTGGTATTATCATATGAGACTTATTGATATGATTCCGAGGAGGAAATCCGATGAATAAACTTGCTCTTTCAGATGAAATCTTATTGCAGGTTGAGAAGCCTGCTCGCTATATCGGCGGCGAAATCAATATGGTTCGCAAGAACCCAAAGGAAGTTGACATTCGCTTCGCTATGTGTTTTCCCGATGTGTACGAGGTTGGTATGTCACACCTGGGAATTCAGATTATCTACGATATGCTGAACAAGCGAGACGACACGTATTGTGAACGAGTTTACTCGCCATGGACTGACCTGGACAAGATTATGCGTGAACGAAATATACCGCTGTTTGCACTGGAGTCGCAAGAGCCGGTGAAGAATTTTGATTTCCTCGGCATTACGCTTCAGTACGAGATGTGTTATACAAATGTGTTGCAGGTTCTCGATTTGTCGGGCATTCCGCTTCGCTCAAAGGACCGTTCCGAGGACGATCCGATCGTAGTAGGCGGTGGTCCCTGTGTTTATAATCCGGAGCCGATTGCGGACTTCTTCGATTTCTTCTATATCGGTGAGGGTGAAACGGCATATTATGAGATTTTGGACCTTTACAAGCAGATAAAGGCTGACGGAGGTACGAGAACGGACTTCCTTCATGAGGTTGCTAAGATTCAGGGTATGTACGTTCCTTCGCTGTATGACGTGACATATCACGAAGACGGCACGATAGCAGCATTTACATCGAAGCACGACGACATTCCGACGAAGATCAAAAAGCAAGTCGAGACGGAGCTGAGCGACACATTTTATCCGGAAAAACCGCTTGTGCCTTATCTGAAGGTCATTCAGGACCGTGTCGTGTTGGAGATTCAAAGAGGCTGTATCAGAGGCTGTCGATTCTGCCAGGCCGGTATGATTTACAGACCGATTCGTGAACGTAGCGTGGATTATCTCAAGAAGCTTGCGAAGTATATGCTGGATTCTACCGGACAGGATGAGATTTCGCTTAGTTCGTTGAGCTCCAGCGATTATTCGTGTCTTCCGGAGCTTGTGTATCATTTGATTGATCAGTACAAATCAAAAATGGTGAATATCTCGTTGCCGTC
The DNA here is from genome assembly GCA_045597165.1 of Lachnospiraceae bacterium. Lineage (GTDB taxonomy): Bacteria > Bacillota > Clostridia > Lachnospirales > Lachnospiraceae > ISDg. The sequence goes on from JAZODS010000020.1 coordinate 80,348, forward strand.
CTTGCGCATCGATGCATTTTCCTTGGATGTTATGAACAAGGTGCAGGATGTGAGCAAGAGCAGTCTTACATTTGCTCCTGAGGCCGGCACGCAGCGCATGAGAAATGTGATTAATAAGGGGTTGACGGAGGAAGATATCCTTACCGGTGCAAAGAGCGCATTCGTCGGCGGATGGAACAAGGTGAAGCTGTATTTCATGCTCGGCCTTCCGTTTGAAGAGCTTGAGGATGTACGCGGTATTGCGTATCTTGCCGAGAAGATTGCAGAGGAATATTATCAGATTCCGAAGTCCGATCGCAACGGAAAGGTTTCGATTAACGTGAGTACGTCGTATTTCATTCCGAAGCCGTTTACGCCGTTCCAGTGGGCGCCTATGATTCGCAAGGAGGAGTTCCTTGAGAGACAGCGTACTTTGCAGTCGACGATTCGCGAGCAGCTCAATCAAAAGAGCATCGTTTATCATTGGCACGATGCGGAGACGAGCGAATTGGAAGGCATCTTGGCTCGAGGTGACCGTAAGCTTTGCGATGTGATTGAAAAGGTGTATCGCAAGGGCTGTATTTACGACGCTTGGACAGAGCATTTTCGCTATGATGTGTGGAAGGAAACTATGGATGAATGCGGAGTTACCGTTGAATTCTACAACACAAGAGAGCGAAGCCGCGAAGAGCTTCTGCCTTGGGACCACATTGATATCGGCGTTACGAAGGCATTTATGTACCGTGAATATGAAAATGCAAAATGCATGACGGTTACGCCGAATTGTCGTCGCAGATGCTCCGGCTGCGGTGCTGCAACATTTGGCTGTGGCGTGTGCGTAGAGCCGAGAAATGAAGACGGCACTAGCGTTTATTACGACGGAAAGGATACGGGTGTGAACGGATGAGAGTAAGAATACGTTTTGCGAAGTTCGGCAGATTGCGCTTTCTCGGACACCTGGATGTCCTTCGATATATGCAAAAGGCCTTTCGAAGAAGTGGCTTGAACATTTCCTATAGTGCCGGATTTCATCCGCATCCGCTCATCAGCTTTGCACAGCCGTTGTCGTTGTCACTGACAAGCGATGGTGAGTATTTTGATGTGGAGTTTGATGAACGTTACGAAGAACAATTTCTCTTTGAGAAACTGAGTGCTGCGATGTGCGAGGATATCGTGATTAACCGTGTCACCATCTTGCCGGATTACATTCCACATCAAAAGAAAGTTACCGGTATGTCTTTGGTTGCCGGTGCAATGTATGCACTTATCAGACGTGAGGATACGACCGATGTATGCGATGGAGCATGGGAGCAACTTGCTAAGGCGGAATCGCTTCTCCTTGAAAAGAAGACAAAGAAGGGCACGCGCGAATGTGATGTTCGAGCGGGAGTTCACGGCATTTGGCGCTTGGGTTCCGATGGTCGCCACGAGCTGTTGAATGACGGCGTGTTTACGATGAACGACGATGTCATCGCTACCGGTATTGCGCATATGGACAACTATTCGGAAGAAAATTTGGATAAGAATCCGTGCTTTGTAGTTGCGCTGGATGCGGGAAGTGAGAACAATATTTCCTCGGAGCTGTTGATCGAGGCCTTGTGTAAGGTAGCCGGCGTTTCGTATGGTCCGCTGATGTATTACATTCATCGTATGGATATCTTCGGCGCCGATCAGGAAGGAAGAATGATACCGTTATGGAAAATGGAATGATTGTCTACCGCGATGGTGAAGGAATCTTTACTGCCGGTTTTTACGAAGACAAATTGATTTCGATTAGTGCGTGCAAAGCGCAGCAGACCTCGTATCTGCAGGGCAGCATTTGGATCGGTCGTGTGGAAAAGATTATTCCGGGAATTCATGCGGCTTTTGTCAGTGTTGATAAAGATGCGGAGAATTGGTATTTGCCGTTCGATAAGATGAGCAAACCATTTGTTAAGCAGACGCATACGGATGGGAAAATGCACGTTGGAGATGAGGTAGTTGTACAAATCGACCGCGAAGCGGGAAAAAACAAGCCGGTATCCGCAGTAGCCGATTTTTCGCTTACCGGAGTGAATCTGGTGTTGATGCATGGCAAAAAGGGAATCTATTTTTCTTCTAAGATTGAGTCGGATGAATTCGAAAAGCTATGGTTGAGTCGCTTGTCGTCGTACAAAAACGGACCGTATGCGATTATGTTTCGAACGAACTCGTTGCAAGCATCCGATGAGGCTATCTATGCTGAGCTGGAACGACTGAAGGAAGAATACAATCGAATCAGCGACATGCATGCTTCTCGCGTCGTCGGAACCTGTTTGAGGCCCGGCTTGCCTGCTTATCTGGCAGAGATGAGAGATTCCTATAGCAAAACTGTTGATGAATATGTGACGGATGATCGCGAAATCTACGAACAGATGAAGGCGTTTTTGCAGGAGTATCGACCGGAGCAGGAGCATTTGCTTCGATGGTTTGATTCCGGAGCGGTGAGCCTTGCAGCCACATACGATATGCGTGCCAGATTGAAAAGCTTGACCTCTAAGAAGGTTTGGCTTAAGAGCGGAGCGTATCTCTTCATTGAGCATACGGAAGCAATGACGGTAATTGATGTGAATACCGGTAAAGCAACCGCGGGAAATAAGCTTGGCAAAGAAGGCTTTCTTTCGTGTAACATCGAAGCGGCAGAGGAGATTGCATCGCAAATGAGACTGCGAAATATATCCGGAATCATTATTGTCGACTTTATCGATATGAAACGGCCGGAGGAACGCAATGCTCTGATGGATAAGCTGCGTGAATGCGTTGCGAAGGACCCGATACGTACAAATGTTGTTGATATGACCCGTCTGAACCTTGTGGAGATCACTCGTATGAAGAAAAAAAGACCTTTGTACGAGGAATTAGCCGCAATAAAAGAATTCTGAAAAAACGTGAAATTTATCTTGACAGGCTATTGATTTATGTGGTATCTTATATGAGTATGCCGCACAATGGGGTTCAAAGTATGAGAGGATTTGTTCTCATCACCGTAATTGGCGAGTAATGATAATAGGAGGTGCCAATATGTACGCAATTATTGCAACTGGTGGTAAGCAGTACAAGGTAGCTGAAGGCGATATCATTAGAGTAGAGAAGCTTGGTGTATCTGAAGGTGAGACCGTTACTTTTGATCAGGTTCTTGCTGTAAACAATGGTGAGCTCGTTGTTGGAACGCCCAACGTTGCCGGTGCAACTGTATCTGCAAAGGTTCTTGGCGAGGGCAAGGCTAAGAAGGTTATTGTTTACAGATACAAGAGAAAGAGCGGATATCATAAGAAGAACGGTCACAGACAGCCGTTCACGAAGGTTGAGATTGTTAAGATCAATGCTTAATGTTACCGTTTAGAATAGGCGGTGAACGATTATGATTCAAGTGTCTTTTCGCAAGAAAGGTGAGAAGATTTCCGGGTTTTCCTGTGTCGGTCATGCAGGGTATGCAGAGAGTGGTTACGATATTGTATGTGCCGGAGTTTCCGCACTCGTAATCAATTGCATCAACTCCATCGAAACGTTGGTTGGTGACCGATTTGAATATCAGGAAGTGGATGACGGCGACGTTCATTTTGAATTACAGGAGCCGATCAGTCCGGAATCGGAGTTGCTGTTGCAGTCTTTGCAACTGGGACTCGTTCAGATTGAGAAGGATTGTGGATCTCAATTTGTACATGTAACTATAGTTGATTAGCATTTACACGTTTTTTAGGAGGTAATGGTCATGTTGAAGATGAACCTTCAGTTATTTGCTCATAAAAAGGGTGTTGGTTCCACTAAGAATGGTAGAGATTCTGAGTCCAAGAGATTGGGCGCTAAGAGAGCAGATGGCCAGTTCGTAAAGGCTGGTAACATTTTGTTCAGACAGCGTGGTACCAAGATTCATCCCGGCGTTAATGTTGGCCGTGGTGGTGATGATACACTCTATGCTTTGGTTGATGGAACTTTGAAGTTCGAGACAAAGGCTAAGGGTAAGAAGCAGGCTAGCGTATATCCTGTTGCTGAGTAATATTTGAACTACGACGCCCCGATGTGTGCCATTCGAAGTGATGAGCGACATTGGGGTGTTTTTTTAATCATGGAAGTGCATCATAATAGTTAAAAGGATGCGTTTTCGCGCAGTATTTTATGGAGGAATTCTATGTTTGCAGATACAGCGACAATCTTTATCAGCTCCGGCAATGGCGGTGATGGTCATGTTGGCTTTCGTCGTGAGATGTTTGTTGCTGCCGGTGGTCCTAACGGTGGCGACGGCGGTCGTGGCGGAGATTTGATTTTTGAGGTTGATAAGGGCTTGAACACCTTGAATGATTTCCGATATGTTCGAAAGTATCGTGCCGAGAACGGTATGAATGGTGGCAATAACAATTGCTCCGGTCGCGACGGCGAGGATATGGTTATCAAGGTGCCCGAAGGAACTGTCATTAAGGATGCGGAATCCGGCAAGGTAATTGCGGACATGTCGCATGACAACACCCGCGTAACGGTTTTGCGCGGCGGTCGTGGCGGTAAGGGCAATCAGCATTACGCTACCGCAACTATGCAGGTGCCTAAGTATGCGCAGCCCGGTCAGAAGGGTCGTGAGCTGACTGTTCTGCTGGAGCTTAAGGTAATTGCGGACGTTGGTCTTGTAGGCTTCCCGAATGTAGGTAAGTCGACATTCCTTTCTCGCATTTCCAATGCAAGACCGAAGATTGCAAACTATCATTTCACCACTTTGAATCCGAATCTCGGTGTAGTAGACCTGGAGGGTACGAACGGCTTCGTCGTTGCAGACATTCCGGGATTGATCGAGGGTGCCTCCGAGGGCGTCGGTCTCGGTCACGAGTTTTTGAAGCATGTAGAGCGTTGTAAGGTTATCATTCATGTTGTGGATGCAGCGTCTACGGAAGGTCGCGATCCGGTGGATGACATTCGTAAGATCAACAATGAGCTTTCGCAATATAGTGAGGTGCTTGCGAACAAGCCTCAGATTATTGCCGCTAATAAGATGGACCTCTATACGGAGGAGGAAAAACAGATAGCTCTTGAGCTGATGCACCAGGAGCTTGGAGAGGATATTACGATTATCCCGATCTCCGCGGCTACCGGTTATGGCGTAAAAGAGCTTCTTTACGCAGCATACAATATGCTTCAGCAGATCGAAGACACTCCGATTGTCTTTGCGCAGGAGTATTTCCCTGAGACGGCACATGCGGCTGATGAACCGTATACGGTATCGTATGATCCGGATGATTGCATGTTCGTTGTGGAAGGTCCCCGTATCGAGCGTATGCTCGGTTATACAAATCTCGATTCCGAGAAGGGCTTTGAGTTCTTCCAGAACTTCCTCAAGACAAATGGTATTCTGGACGAGCTTGAGGCACTTGGTATTCAAGACGGTGATACGGTTCGTATGTACGGTCTACAATTTGATTATTACAAATGATGCTTCGAGCATTTTCGCTATATGACATAGCAGAATAGGAGTTAGATATGACAAGCAAACAGCGTTCCTATTTGAAGGGCCTTGCGATGAAGATTGATCCGATCTTTCAAATCGGCAAAGGCAGAATTACGCCCGAGTTGACGGAAGCAATCCGTGAGGCGCTTGAGGCGAGAGAATTGATTAAGATCAGTGTGTTGAACAACTGTCTTGAAAATCCGAAGGACTTGGCAGAGGTGCTTTCCGAGCGTACCGGCGCAGCGGTTGTTCAGGTAATCGGCAAGAAGATTGTTCTTTACAAGGAATCGAAGAATAAGAAGAAAATCGAACTGCCTAAGTAGATTTGCCCGATGATTGTGAGGGAACTGTATGAAGATTGGTATTCTCGGCGGAACATTTGACCCGATTCACAACGGACATATTGCCATTGCGCTGGCCGCAAAAAAGCAATGTGAGTTGGATGAGACTTGGTTGATGCCTGCAAAATTGCCGCCACACAAGCTGAACAAGGACATTTCCGAGGACGAGCATCGAATTGCTATGCTTTCCGAGGTTGTTAAGGAATTCCCTGAGTTGAAGCTAAGTCTTTTTGAGTACGAAAGGGATTCCGTTTCGTATACGTATGAAACGTTGCAAAGGCTTCGCAGATTGCGTCCGGACGTGGAGTGGTATTATATCATGGGTGAGGATTCTTTGGAGAATTTTACGACCTGGTATCTTCCGAGACAGATTGCTTCTATGGCAACGCTTGTTGTGGCACCAAGAGACGACGATGCGAACTCGTTACGAGAGCTCGCAGAGCTTCGTAGTGCACAATACAATGCAACGATTATCCCGCTGAGCATTCCGTGGAAGCCGATTTCTTCGAGCGAGATCAGAGCAAATGTGGAGTCCGGAGAATCGATAGCGGATATGGTGCCGGCATCGGTTGTTTGTTATATCGACGAACACAATTTGTATCGCTGATTTCGTTCGTATACCGATCGAATATTTGGTTTTGGGTCTCTTGAGTCAATGAACGGAATCGGAGCTTTGAATGGATATCGTGTGAGGAACGGAGGAGTACTGTGAACTCAGAACAGTGGAGACAATATTTCGAATACGAAGCTATGATGCAGGAACGCTTGTCTGAAAGACGATTTGCGCATAGCAGAGGCGTCGCATACACAGCTGCCGCGCTTGCCATGAAATACGGTGCAGATATCTATTCTGCTATGATAGCGGGCATCTTGCATGATTGCGCAAAGAACGTTTCCGACGAAGAGTTTTTACGATTTCATATGGAACTTTACCCGGGATCGGATGTAGAGGACGTTGTAGTGCCGCATTTGCTCCATGGGGAATATGGTGCCCATATGGCAGAGAAAATATATCATATTGATGACCCTCAGATTTTAAATGCCATCACATATCATACAACCGGTCGAACGAATATGTCGTTGCTTGAAAAGATTATCTACGTAGCGGACTATATCGAGCCTACGAGAAATATGAACACGCAACCACCGCTGGAAGACATTCGTCGTATGGCATTTGAAGATTTGGACCGATGTATCGTGACAATCATTCGTTGTGTTCTTGCGTATTTGCGTGAGAACGGATGGAAGATTAGCAAAGAAACCGAATATGTACTGGAACATTACGAAAGGAGTATCGAACATGAGTAAAGTAAATTCGAAAAAGATAGCTTCTGTTGCTTATGCAGCATTGGACGACAAAAAAGGATATGACATTCGCGTAATTGATATTAGCGACATCTCCCCTGTTGCCGATTATTTTATCATTGCGGACGGTAATAACCCTTCGCAGGTAGAAGCGATGGTAGATGAGGTGAGAGATCGATTGCTTCAGCTTGGCTTTGAACCAAAGAGAATTGAGGGCGCTCGCAATAGCGGCTGGATCTTGATGGATTACGGCGATGTTGTTGTTCATGTGTTCTCTTCGCAGGATAGATTGTTCTATGATCTTGAAAGAGTATGGCGAGATGGACAGGTGATCTCCAAAGAGCAGCTGGACGAAGAATAGAACATCTGAATTGCAAATGCTCTGACATAACGAATTGCAATGAAATCATATTGAGAAAAGTGCGGGCAATGAATGTCCGCACTTTTTTGTAGTATATCTCTTGTCTGTTAGGCTGTAGTAGCGCTGTTGTCGGAGCTAACGATACATACGGAACAAACCGATTACCTTACCGAGAATCTCGAGATCCTTGACAATGATGGGATCCATGGAGTCATTCTCGGGCTGAAGACGGTGGTAGCCATCCTCTCGATAATACGTCTTAACCGTTGCGGAATCGTCAACAAGTGCGACAACGATATCACCGTTGCGAGCGGTAGACTGTCTCTCTACAAGAATCTGATCGCCATCGTATATTCCGACGTTGATCATACTGTCACCCTTTACACGCAGCATAAATGTCTCTGCGTTCGGCATAAACTCAGAAGGAATAGGGAAGTAGTTCTCAATCTGTTCTACCGCCAAAATCGGAACACCGGCGGTAACCGTGCCGACCATCGGAACGTTCACTACTTCACGACGAGTCAGGGCGAATACGTCGTCTACAATCTCAATGGCACGCGGCTTAGCGGGATCACGACGGATGTATCCGTTCTCCTCTAATGTCTCCAAATGTGCGTGTACGGACGAAGTGGAGCGCAACTTAACTGCTTCGCAGATGTCGCGAACCGAAGGCGGATAGCCTTTGCTTAAAATCTGGCTCTTGATGTATTCTAAAATCTCTTGTTGCTTCTGGGTAATCTTTTCCTTCATATCATAACCCTCCTACGGTACCTTTGTACCTATAGTATACCATAGTCTCAAAACAGAATCAAAACATTTGTTCGAAAATGTTGCACAAATAATCGAACATATTTTCGGTAAATTTGATGAATAAGTACTTGTTGACATAAGAACAAATGTTCGCTATAATACAGACAGAACGAATGTTCGAACGACAAGTAGTTGTTGTGATTGCGATATTATCATTGTTTCTTGAATTGAGATGCTGATTAGTATACCTAAGAGACTGGATTTACAATAAGGAGATTGTTATGAACCGAGTATTTGAAAAGAAGAGATTATCTGTAGTTGTTATGGCTTTGGCGCTTATGGTTTTGTTTGTTCTTGTTCTGTTCTGTGATTTGAAGGAGGCACAGGGTCATTCGAACAGTAAGAAGACTGTCACATCCGTATATATCAACGAAGGTGACAGCCTGTGGAGTATTGCTTCTAGATTTTATAGCGATGAATGCGGAGATATGGACGATTACATCGATGAGATTTGCGATACGAATCATCTTACTTCATCCACAATTCACACAGGGAACTATTTGATCATCCCGTATTATTATTGATTGAATATCATTGATAGTTTGCAATTTTGCATTGATGATGTTGAATGACTTTTATAGACTTTATTGACGAAGGACTTTTATTGGCGAAGGACTAGTCTTGCTTCCATGTTGTTATCGTTCCGCTGAGTATAGCACGAAACAGTCGATCGCGTACGCCGGGAGCATCGGCATTTATGGATTTGATCAGGTTTTTGATATCCTCGCGCTTCGTGTAACCATCTGCAGGACAAGGGTTTTTGAATACCGGTAGATCGTATATATTCATAAATCCGACGACGTCGCACTCGTTTACGTAGATTAGCGGGCGAATTAATGTAATGTCCATTCTATCGAGATACGTTACCGGTGCGAATGTATGGAATCGACCTTCGTACAGCAGTGACATCAGCATGGTTTCAATTACATCATCCTTATGATGTGCATATGCGAGCTTGTTACAACCGAGTTTCTTCGCTTCTTCATTGAAAGCCCCTTTTCTCATCTTGGAACAGAGCGAACAGGGGTTTGTTTCTTTTCTGACATCGAATACAACCTCGGCTATCTGTGTCTCTACAACGTGAAATTCTACATTTAGTTTTGCACATAGTTCGCGAACTTTTGTGTAATCAATGTCGTATCCGAGATTCACGGAGATTGCGATGAGTTCGAAGGGGACAGGGTAGAACCTTCTGAGCTCTGCAAGAGCATATAAAAGAGTAAGACTGTCCTTACCTCCGGATATTCCGACGGCGATCTTATCGTTTTCTTTTATCATATGATAATCATCTATAGCTCTTCTTGTATAACTTAACAGCTGCTGTAATTTCATAATAACCTCTTCTCAATGAGTTTCTGTATTTGAATTCCGAATGAATATGCATAATTATATCGTATCGCACGTCATTAATCAATAATATGGTGCCATCTTCGCAAAAATACTAGTATATTATTAGGTCACATGTTACAATATATTTAGTCCGTTTCGGAGGTGTTATGATGAATATTCATGTTCAGAAGATTGGCAATGAGATTAAGAAAAATATAAAAGGTAAAGACGGAATTATCAGCAAGGTGATATGCGCCATGCTGGCCGGAGGACACATTTTGCTTGAGGATATTCCGGGTGTCGGCAAGACGACATTGGCGGTTTCCCTTTCGAAGGCGATGTCGCTGCAATACAAGCGTGTTCAGTTTACACCGGACGTTATGCCGAGTGACATTACAGGTTATTCGATGTTCAATATGCAAAAGCAGGAGTTTGAATATCATGAAGGTGCCGCTATGTGTAATTTGCTTTTAGCGGACGAGATTAACCGTACATCTCCTAAGACACAATCTGCATTGCTCGAGATTATGGAAGAGGGACGTGTTACTGTTGATGGAGTAACGAGATATGTTCCGAATCCGTTTTTAGTTATAGCGACGCAGAATCCATTTGGTTCTGCAGGTACACAAAGGCTTCCGGAGTCGCAGTTGGACCGATTTATGATACGTCTTTCCATGGGCTATCCCAATCACGATTCTGCAATTGATATTTTACGTGCGGATGTATCTAATAAAGAGATTGTTCCCGCAATCGGTCCTGAGCAGTTGCTTGATCTTCAAGAGGCAGTTCGTTCGGTATATGTTGATGATTCGATTTTTGAGATGATTGTTAACTTTACCGAGGCCACAAGAAATTCTGAGTATATTCAGCTTGGTCTGAGCCCTCGTGGTAGTAAGGCTCTTTTGCGTATGGCAAGAGCTCAGGCACTGATACTTGATAGAAGCTTTGTTACCGCCGAAGATGTGTTAGCAAATCTTCAAGCTGTTGTTACACATCGTTTGGTTTTGAGCGCGAAGGCAAAAGCTAAGAACATGGAAGTGGAACAAGTAATCAAAGAAATATTAAACGATATGCGTGTCCCTAAGATCTAATGCTGTCTTAATGGATGTTCGGAGGAATCGATGAAGAATAGAGTCGTTGCATACATAACTTACTTTGTTTTCTTGGTGACTGTTATATTCTTATATGTATTTAACAATCACCCTGTAACATTGTTGGTATTGTTTGCAACGATTTTGTTTCCTGTCATTTCGATTATCATACATTTGTCACAAGGGAGAAAGATTGAGGTTTCCATTCGATTTGATGATACGTGGTGTGCCAGAAATGATACTGTCCATTTGATTATTCGTGCAACAAACCATTCCTGGTTTCCTCAGACGAAGGTTACGGTACAGTTTGGGATTAACGACATTCATTCGATGAATGACTATATTCACGAATATGCAATTTATGTACCGGCTCATCAGACGAAGGAATATTTGGTTCCGTTGCATTTTTCCTATTGTGGAGTGTTTGTTGCGTCGATTGCAGCTGTGGTGAGTAACGATATTATTGATTTTGTTTCTACTCGCTTGCACGCCGAATCAAAGGCTGAAATAGTTGTTATGCCGTCCAGAATCCCCCTTGGTATTTCGCTAAATGAGTTGGATGGTTCCGCGGATGAGGAGGAAGAGGTTGAATTGGCCAAAAAGGGCGATGATCCTTCGGAAATATATGATTATCGCGAATATCAAGCAGGTGATAGATTGAACGTGATTCACTGGAAGCTCACCGCAAAGGAATCTGAGTTTATTGTAAAGGAGTTTGGCGCGGTTACCGGCGAACAATTCTCGGTTTATGTGGATAACAACTATAAAGATAATCGCAGCAAAGATGCTCTTTTTGATTTGCTGTTTTCCTTGTGTAAAGAGCTGTGCGATTCTAAAGTCTATTTCTCAATGTATTGGTGGAATTACGGAACCGATTCTTTGGAAAGGCGTCGAGTTATGACATTTGACGAGGCGATTACTACGATATTGGAACTTCTGTATTTAAAGTCAGCCGAGGCTGTTATGAATCGTTCGGTACTAAGTGAGTTTTCTCGTTCTAGGTTGCTGCTTGTCACGACGCAAACATTCAAACGAAGTGGTCAATATCGTGTCATGGCAACCAATAATAATTTGGCGCGTATATATGAATATTCAGTCGAGTGACGTTGAATGTGAATAGACCATTATGTTGATGTCCGCGGACCGTCATGTTATAAATGCTATGACTATGAGGGTTTAAGATGTTGAAAGTCTAAGACAATGAAGAAAGTGAAAGTCTAAGACAATGAAAACAGTGAAAGTCTAAGAATATGAAGTCTAAGATAGTGAAAGTCTTTGATGGTGAATATCTATGATGATTAAGAAGCAAGAAAAAAAGCTTGATGTTTTTTCTACAGAGTTTTGTTCGAATACCGGAATTTCGCTTGAGGATATTCGAATTTCCTACGTGTCGCGTAGGGATCGCTTTGTGGCTTGTTTGTTGCGCGCATTTATCATATTTATTTGTACATTCGGAGCGACCGGACTGTTTATTACCAGTTTGGAATTGCCTTGTTACACCTTTGTGTTGGCAGCATTTTGTTTGTTGATATCGTTACTGATTTCTTTGTTGTACTATAATAAGATCGTGTTCAACGTCGGTTATATTGCATTTTTCTTTCTCTTTTGTTTTGTTGCAATCTTTTTGATTCAATATGCGAACAGTGGCTTCAATGCAATTTTGAACATCACGATGGAGCATGTTGATGAGATGCTCAATCTGGATGGCGTACGTCAGTATAGAGAGGATATCTCCAATAGACAGCTTTCAATTACGGCTTGTTTGGCGTTGATCAATGGATTGGGTATCTGCTTTTTGAATTCCTCCATTTCCGGATATCGTAGTCCGGCTTTGGTGTTTCTTCAGTTGGTGCCGATTGTTCAGATATGCATGTATTTCGATTCTTCTATGAATTACTTTTATCTGTCTATGATCATTATTGGTTTCATACTGGTTTTATTGCTCCAACGAAGCAGACGCTTTAACATTACATTTGAAACACGCACCTGTAATATACGAATTAAGAAGCATCATATTCGTTATGGCTCACTAGGTGGTATTCATGGCATTTGGAGTTCGATTAGGGCAGGAGCGCTGCTTTCTGTAGTTGTGTTTGTTATAGCAGGTTCGTTGGTCTTTGTCACTCCATACGTTTTCAAAAGCAATTATAGTTCATGGAAGAGCTCAACCGACAAATATGTCGAGGAGTTTGCTTTGAACGGCATCTTTTCGTATTTCAATCAATACTCGGCAACCGGCGGTATTAATGGCGGCCAATTAGGTGGTGTGCGAGAAGTTACGATGGATTTTGAGACTGATTTGATTGTCACGTTTGTACCGTATTCTTTGGATACCTTGTATCTTCGAGGATATATCGGCGAGGTGTACAGCAATAACTCGTGGAAGCAACTACAGACTATTCATAATCAATTATTATCGTTGCCATATCGGTTTAACGATTTTGAGGAGCTGGTAAATAAAGAGTCAAATTCGTTAAAGACGTTGTTTGACTATGGAGTAGATGACTCGGCAAAAGCTACTATGCAGATAATCAATGTCGGCGCGAATGAAGAATATTCATATTTTCCGTATTACTCAAACGTATCGAATACGCTGTATGGCTATAAAAATGAAAAAGATTATATCGGCGACATTGTCATGAAAGGCTTTTTGCGGGATCGTGTGTATTCCTTTGAATATTATCCGATGTTTTCTGACCCGACATGGTTTAACGCATTGTGGGACGAGAAAAGCTATCGAAATTATGTTTATGATAAGTATCTTGATATCCCTGACAATATCGCCGGACTTTTGAACGATGTCTGTGACGAACATATCAATTCTACGGATGTTGAATCTGTGATCACTGAGATTCAGACGTACTTTGAAGAGAATTTTACGTATTCGCTGAGTCCCGGCGTCACGCCGAATCATCGCGACTTTGTTGAATACTTTATCAACCGTCAACATAAGGGCTATTGTGCTCATTTTGCAACAACAGGTGCGATGCTATTAAGAGCAAAAGGAATTCCCGCCCGCTATGTTGAAGGCTATGCTGTGAATCTAATGACATTAGATGACGCGGATATCATTGAAGCAGATGTAGAGGATTGGTATCAGGGGTATAATGAGCTTGCCTTCACGGAAGAAGGCGAACTTGCCGTGCTGCGTGCTAATGTTTCGGACAGCAGCGCGCATGCATGGGTAGAGGTATACATCGATGGTTTCGGATGGTATCCGGTTGAGTTTACGGTTGCGGATCAAGAGATTGTAGAAGAGAATGAGGGTGGCTTTTGGGACCGATTCAGCCAAATTCTCGACGATACAATGGACGGCGACAATCCTCTCGGCAACATTACGGCGGGCATTCAAAAGTCCGTACCTACTATCGTCATCACGGTAATTATTTTGCTTGTTGCAGTTCTTTGCGTTCTGGTATCCGGTGTACTGTTACGAAAGTGGAAGCTCTATCGTCAGAAATCGAATGACAGACTTGTGGCACAGTATCAAAATCTCACCGGAATCCTCAGAAAGCATCGTTTAGTGAAGAAGCGTAACATTTATCATCATGAGATGATTTTGTTCTGTATGGAAAGCCTGGGGCTTCCTGAGATGGATGTTAAGTATTATATCCAGTTGGTAGAAGAGGCGAGTTACAGCCAAGAGGCTCTGACCAATGAGCAGCTAGAACATGCAAATTGTATTTATCGCAGTGTGATTGTTTCGTGTTCCGAGATGTTATCTAAGCCGGTCGGCTTATGGTTGAGATGGATGCATTGATCATGCTTGTCTCGTCAAGTTGTAATTGGCATTAAGTATAGATAACGAAATCAACGATAAAATAAAACCATTGGAATCATTCCTGTTCGGAAGTGGATTTCAATGGTTTTATATTTTGAATGTAATCTTTGTGGCTTAATCCTTGCGTAAATGCACCTTATCCTTAGCGTAGCGACGTCTTTCTTCCTCGATGGCTGCATAATGCCTTCTGGTCGTATTAACGTCCTTGTGGCCCAATACGTCAGCAACCAGATAGATATCACCGGTTTCTTGATATAGTGAGGTGCCGTAGGTACTTCGTAATTTGTGCGGTGTAATCTTTTTGAGTGAAACCGAGGCGGTCGCATACTTCTTAACTAGGTTTTCGGTGGCTCTTACCGTGATTCTTCTCATTTGCGATGACAAAAACAATGCCTGCTGATGGCCATCCTTGGGAGTGAGAGAGGAGCGGTACTGCAAATAATCCTGTAGGGCGGTACGTACTTCATCTCCAAAGTATACATATGCTTCAGAACCACCTTTTCGTGTTACTTTGATTCTGTCGTTGTTGAAATCGACATCTTGAATGTCTAGGCCGACGCATTCCGAAACTCGAATGCCGGTTCCAAGCATCAAGGTAATCATTGCCAGGTCCCTTAATCTGGTTTTCTTATGGAAAGCCTCTTGTCTGGAAGTTCCTTCAAAACCATATTCGACGCAATCCAACAGATCGGCGGTTTCATTTGCATCCAGACGGACGATGGCCTTTTCGTGCAGCTTCGGTAACGATACTTGGATTGCTGGATTCGCGGTTACGGCATGATTCTTGTACATATAGTTGTAAAATGATCTTAGTGAAGAAATCTTGCGTTTGATTCCGCGTTCGTTGTTGGTAATCACTTGACCGTCTTTGTTGTATATCTTTAAATGCTCGAGATATTCCTCAATATCATATGAAGTCAGATTAGACAATATATCAAGTGTAACGTCTGATGTAGACTTGCCGGCCAATAAAGGATTCGTATTGACGAGATATTCGAAGAAAACTTTTAAATCAATTGCGTAAGCGATTCTTGTTCGAGGTGCGGTAATGTGTTCGATGCCTCGAAAAAAGTTATCACAGAACGAAGGCAGTTCCTTGCGAAGCTCACGAAGACGCAATTCGTTGTTAATTGTTTGTTGTTGTTGATAGGTTAGCTTGCTTGGATCCAAAACAACACCTCCAAATAATACAGTAGATTATAACACAGTAGATTCGAATACGACGATTCGATGTGTAATAAGGGATTTTGCCTTCCTAAAAGGAATTATAGCATATTTTCCGCTGAAAATCAATATATTTCTTCGTTAAACTTGCGTTTAGCGAAGAAATAGGTATAGGACTTTTCACTTCTATCGAATCCGATTTATCGTATGTTTGATTGCAACAAAGCGGTTCATGTACGTGCAATTTGTTATCCGGAGAAACAAATTGCAGACAACCACGAAGGATTGTCTGCAAGTATGTAGCGAATGAATTAAAGTAATCTTCTATATTGTGCGTCGAGAATCTTACGGAGCTCGCGAATCTCATCGGGTCCGAGTGTTGCCTCGGCAAGATATTCTCTAAAGAAATTGGACATCTCTCCGTCGAACAATTTTACCAATAGAGCGTTCATCTCAATCTTTTGAACCTCAGCCTTTGTAATTGCAGCCTTGCATACGAAACCGGGTTCTTCGCGGGTAATCGCACCTTTATCGATCAATCTCTTGATTACGGTGTAGGTGGTGTTCTTTTCCCACTTGATATATTCCTTGATAATCTTAGCGATATCCTTAGCGGAAAGACTCTGGTTTGACCAGAGCAGCTCCATAACATTCAATTCACCTTCATGCAATCTAATGTCGCCCATCACAAAAACCTTATCCTTGTCAGTGAAATAATCTTATTCTACGCACATGTACACCTATAATCACACTAGTCTAACGCTGTAGTACGTGTCGCATGTTTTATTCTACTATGCTAGAACTTGCTTGTCAACGAGAATTTGTAGATTATAACATGCTATTTTTCAAAAATAGTGTAGACTCCAGAGCGAAATACTGTATGTTGTGGTTGACATCGTAGCCCTTCACATTATCAACCGTCAGAAGCAAAATGGTACTCTCCTCTTTCAGTCCTCGAATGGTTGACAACAATCTGGAGCGACTTGCGGGTTCACCGCAAAGAAGCCACATGGCATTTCCGTCTTGATAGTACGGCGCATAATAACTCCTGGAATGCTTCCAAGAGGTAATGGGCAACGCCTGTCTATAGAGTACTGTGTATACGTAGTTCTGATAAAATGCATTCGGAAATGCCTCACTCTCTCGGTCGAGCGAATAAAACAGATCGTAGTCGTTGCACAGATATCTCATAAGACCACAATCCGATACCTCGAAGCGGCTCAAATTATACTCGTTATCGTATACCGGGATGAGCAGACCATTTGCAAAAAGGTAAGACAATTCATCGTTGTAGTCATTGATGGAGGTACCTTTGCGGATATATGCCGGATGAAACGGCTGCGAAACCTGATACGCATTTTGTGCAATGTATTGCATGATTTGTTCGAGCTTAAGTGCGCTCAGATGCTCAGGCAAATGCTTTACATAGCGATACCAAATCGTCGAATAGATTCTGTCGTGTACACTACGAAGCGACGAAATATCCGTGGGATTGGCAATATACTGATTGATTGCTTCCGGATAACCGCCTACTAAGAGGTAATCGTGAAATAGTTCATTTAATTCGCTCTGTATCAGCTCGGGAATGCGCTCAGAACGCTCTACGTGGCCGTTTATAACGGTGTGGTACCATTCCTGCCCTATTGCGTCAAGAAACTCGCAAAATGACAAGGGACGCACCGGTACAACGCAGAACGGAGGAAATGCAGTCATGGGCATCGGAATTTCGGCAAGGTAATCCGCACGCGATGTGGCTGCGATAAAATTTTGCGGTAATTCGTACTGAAACAATACAGTAACAGCATCAAGAAGCTTTTCGATACCATCAAAAATCACAAGTGTATTTGACAAGGCTTCTTCAGTGAGCTGAAAGTATTCGCACAGAAAGCTTACAAAGGGGCTGCTCTGCGAATAGTCTACTTCGATCGATGTCTTTGTGAAGTCAGACAAGGCATTGAAAAACTCGCGGTCCGTTGCCAAATCACACATGATATAGCTTCCGTTGTATTGATTTGCGATGTCTTGAAGAAGAGACGTCTTTCCGACGCCGGGCGTGCCATGCAAAATGACGCGCTGTCTGTTCTCGCGGATTATGTTTAGTATCTCATTCGTTAATGTTCGTTTCATAGTTGACTCCCGATTTCTTAAAGTATATAGAGTGACTGCAACATTACAGTCTCAGCTTACGCAAAAGCTCCTCAAAATAATGCGGCAACGGTGCGTTGAATTCAACGTATTCACTTGTCTTAGGATGCACAAAGCCGAGGATGCCGGCATGCAGCACTTGACCGTCTGTTTGATAAGGCTGCTTAGCACTTCCATAGACGGCATCACCGAGCAAAGGATGATGAATGCTCGCCATATGAACACGAATCTGGTGTGTACGCCCCGTTTCCAGCTGACATTCGATAAAGGTGTAATTGCCTTTGAGATATTCAAGCACGCGATAGTGCGTTACCGCTCTTCTGCCGTCCTTCATAATCGCCATCTTTTTTCGGTCTATCGGATGTCTTGCGATAGGGGCATCAACGGTACCGTCCTCTTTGATAATGCCTTGTACGATGGCATAATATTTTCTTGTAATGGAATGCTCGGCCAACTGCTTGGAAAGCGACAAATGGGCCACATTGTTCTTACATATTACAAGCACACCGGTTGTATCGCGGTCGATTCGATGTACGATTCCGGGACGCAGCGTTCCGTTGATGTTGGAAAGCTCACCGCTATGATGCAGCAGTGCATTTACCAGTGTGCCGGAATAATGGCCGGGTGCGGGGTGGACAACCATTCCTTTCGGTTTGTTGATCAATATCACGTCGGAGTCCTCGTAGACGATGTCCAGAGGAATGTCTTCTGGTACGATATCCACAGACACGGGTTCCGGAATCTGAATGCATAGTGTCTGACCGGTACTGAGCTTGTAGCTATTCTGTGTAATGGGCTTGCCGTCAATCAGTACATTTTCCTGAGAAATGAGCTTCTGGGCGTAGCTTCTGGTAATGTCCGTGGCAAGCATCGGAATGATTCGGTCCAGGCGCATTTGATTCAGTTCACTGTCGATTAAGAAGGTTTGCTCAAGCATATTACTCTCCTATTGTACAAAAAGATAATCCAGAAGCTCTGAATTATCTTTCGGTGTCAATGATTCTTTTTCTTTGGAACCGCCGCTTCTTTCTCCGAAAAGAAAGGGAGAAACGATAACTCTTCTTCCTTGTACACGAAACACAAAAGTATAACCAATACAAATGCGGGTACCGTAACAAAGATATCAGCAATATTAAACACGGGGAAATCGATAAAATCGAATCGAATGAAGTCCGTAACAAAGTTAAATGCGACTCTGTCGATCAAGTTACCGATTGCTCCGCTGAGAATAAACAAAAAGGTGATATACAGCGGAAGAAAACGCTTCGTATCCGGTATACGTATCAGCAAATAAATCACTCCGATAATGATGAATACGGATACGATTGCAAGAATATTGTACTTGCCCTGGAATAAGCCCCATACGGCCCCTCGATTCTCGACGTAGGTGAAAGAAAGCAGCTTCTTTACAACTACGACTGCGGGTGCATCGGCCAAATGAGTGCGTGCCAAGTATTTCGAAACCTGATCCAAAGCAACAAGCAGAACCGGTAAAAGTGCGAAGTACAATTTGTATTTATGATTTTTTATCATTACTACTTACTTTTTGAAGATATTCCGTATATGCTTCAAATTCCTTTACATTGATTTGGAATGGCTGACTGGACAACAAGTCAGTCTGAGATTTGATCAAAGCAACAAACTGTGCCTTGTAGGTCTCATACTGCTTCATCAATCGCATAGTCTGCTCGTGCAAACGATACAAATCATTCGCAGCGTCTGCAAGAATGAGCTGTGCTTGCGCACGCGCTTCTTTTTCGATGGACTGAGCATTCTTATCAGCGGTAAGCTTAGTCTCCTCTGCGGCCTTCTCAGCAAGCACAAGCGCCTTGTGAAGAGACTTTTCCATAGTGGAATAATATTGGACACGATCGGTCAATGTGCCAATCTTATCGGTAAGCTCCATGTTCTGACGATAAAGTAATTCGTAATCCTTCTGTATCTGAGCGAGAAACTTATTCACCTGCGATTTGCTGTAGCCGCCAGGTGCAGAACGAAATGTGGTATTTTGAATCTCAATAGGTGTAAGCATGGCATAGCCTCCGTCTTAAACAGTCTTAACGACTAAAGGTGGGAACTCCAAATCCGTCTTGCTTCAACAGTGCCAGATAATCTCCCGATACATCGACATCCTTCGGAGAAAGAATGAAAATGTAGCCCGAAATCTGAAGCAACTTGCCGTCGAGTGTATAGACACAGCCGGATACGAAGTCCATGATTCTCTGCGCCTTCGAAATATCCAAGCCCTCAAGGTTTACGATGATCGGCTTGCCTGCCATAAGCATATCGCTGATATCCTGCGCATCTTCAATGCTGGACGGCTTAGAGATGTTCACTTCTGATAAGGATGCTCTGGAAGGAGCTGATGCACGATTCAAGGACACCACCTTATTGGTGGAACGCTGATTAGCTGCGGTCATCGGCTGAGCGGATGCCGAAGTGGAATTCATAGATGTACCGTTCTGAAGACGATTCGCATTTGCTCTTGCTGCCACACTGGAATAGGATTCGCGAGTAGCTGCGGTCTTCTCGTTGCTTCTTGAGAACAAGCTGGAAGCTCTGGAAGCGGTTCGGCGAGGTGCGTATTCCTCTTCGTCAACGTCATCCTCTTCGTAAGCTGCTTCTAATTCACGCTGCTTCTGAGCTTTCTTGGCTGCTTTCTTGCTTTCCTTACTGCGCTCCTCCGCAACGTAATCTTCATATTCATCGTAATCATCAAAATCCGCATCGTCGTTCAAACGAATTGCATCTAAAAAGTTTGACAAAAATCCCATGGCTGTTCATCCCTTCTATAATTCATAATTTCTTTCGCCGAAAATCTTACTTCCGATACGGACGTGAGTGGCGCCCTCCTCAATAGCAATCTCATAATCGCCGCTCATGCCCATGGACAGAATGTCCATATTGATATTATCAATGTTTTCGGCGTTAATGTCAACTGCTAATTGCTTCATTTGCCTAAAATAGCATCGGTTCGTCTCGGGTTCTTCCGTATACGGTGCAACCGTCATAAGTCCGCGTATTCGAACGTTCTTAAGTGCGGCCAATTCTCGGATTGTCGGAAGCACATCTTCCGCTCTGAGGCCGAATTTGGATTCCTCCCCTGCAAGATTGACCTCAAGAAGAATATCTTGAAGCTTATTGATCTTGGCTGCTTCTTTGTCAATCTCATATGCCAGCGAAACCGAATCTACCGAGTGAATCAGCGTCGCGATAGAAACCGCTTTTTTCACTTTGTTCTTTTGCAAATGCCCTATCATATGCCACTGAATCGGCAAATCGCATAGTACTTGCGATTTTTCGGACATCTCTTGCACCTTATTCTCGCCAAAATGCTCGATTCCTGCGGAAGCCGCCTCTTCTATCATCGAAGAAGGCTTTGTCTTGCTTACGGCGATCAGAGTCACATTCTCTCTGCCTCGACCGGAACGGTTACAAGAAGCCTGTATGGAACGTTCGATGTCCGCTAGTGCTTCGATAATCATATGGTTACCTCCATAATCTCGTATGTCACTGTCTTGCCTTAGCATTTAATAAATGATTTCAAGCTCGTCGATCTTCGTAGCATCCTGTACGATTTGATCGAATTCGTTGATGCTTTGTGACATGCCCTTTTTTACAATGCAATACTCTGTGCCGTTGTATAGCCGCTCTACGCGACGGAACTGAGCATAGCCCTTGTTGACACAGTACACGCCTTCCAGCTTACCGATTAGGGAAATCTGAAATTGTTCTTCTGTGTTCATATCATATATGAAACTGCCGTATGTAAACAAATCAGTCTCTACATATGCAAACTCATTGTCTTGATAATAAATCTCGGTTGCGATAAACTCATACAACACTTCACCGGTATTCACGTCGTGAGACTGCTTGACAACACCGCTGTCCGTACTGTTATCTCCCATTGTAAGATAACTGACCGGAATCATGTAGAACTCTTTTTCCACAATCGAAGAATTGGGAATCTTCAAGCCCTCTTCCGAAGACATGTCCAAGGTGATATCCAGGAAGCGCATATCGATATAACGAATCATGTATTGCGTCATATCCACTCTCGCAAAATAGCCACCGCCCGAGGAATAAAAGCTAACAGGGAGCGTCAGTG
This sequence comes from Lachnospiraceae bacterium, assembly GCA_045597165.1. Lineage (GTDB taxonomy): Bacteria > Bacillota > Clostridia > Lachnospirales > Lachnospiraceae > ISDg. The sequence continues at coordinate 102,211 of JAZODS010000020.1, forward strand.
TCAAGGAGTCCTCGTTGATCGTAAATGTGAGTCGCTTTGTCGAAGAAAGCAATTCGTACTGCTCTTTGGAAAGGTTGATAATCAACGACCAGTTCTCGTTCGTAAGCAGTTTATAAATCGTACTTCCCGCTTCCTTGAGCTCGCTGTCAAAAAGGTTCTCGCTTTTGTATTTCGATTTATCGAAGCATTCGGGCGTAACCTGCTCCACCATCAGGCCATCGAGCGAATCGGAAAAATAGGATACAATACCGGCCGACGGAGCCTTATTTACGGTAAAGGATGCCGCCAGATCGTTGCCTTCCAAAAGCGTATTCAGGTTGTCCAACAAATACGTATCGTAAATGCTCTTAATGGTTGTACTGAGGTCGTCCTTTAGAAGATACAGCTGCGAATAATCCTCGGTGTCGTATTTCTTCGTGAAATCGCGCAAATTCGCCTTGATATCGGCCATATCGCCCTCGGATAAGGTATATTCGATATCGGAACCGGAAATCAAATCGTAGAGCTGTCTGCTCTCGTCGATGGAATAGATCGTCTCATTCTTAGCCACGCGCTTACCGCTTCTGCGATAGTAATTGACATAACCGGCTGTAGGCGTTGTAACAGACGTCTCCTGTCGGATAATAATCGCTTCCGCATGTGTATTGCCGGCTAGGCCCTCTGCCTGAACCTCGTAAATCGATAAATGCGATTTGTTCATATAGATGATTATGGAGATGATAACGTACACAGCAAAGACAAGAAAAATAATCGTACCGATATTCAATCTGGTAACGGCTGTGCTTCTTGTCGGACGTTTTGTTGCCATCGTTATGATTCTCCTTTATCGTAAATTTGCCGTATCTATTATACTCTATTTCGGGCAAAATGAAAAGACATTTTCATGAATTACAATAGAAACTTGCTTCTTGTAGGTATATAATATCAGCTTTTCGGACATTCTATCGGTGATGAAATTATTATATGGAGGATGTGCTCATGAAGATTTTAGATTATATTGCACTTGCATTGGTGATCATCGGTGCGGTTAATTGGGGATTGATCGGATTCTTCCGATTTGACCTCGTTCGTTTTATTTTCGGAGAGATGACTCTTATGGCAAGAATCGTTTATGCGGCAGTCGGTATTTGCGGCTTGTATAGCTTGAGCTTTTTTGGCAGACTTCGCAGTGAAGACTAAAATGAATGAGTGCCGGTGACATCGACGCTCATACGTTGCAGAGTGCACAAAAATGAGCGCCGCAAAACGACGCTCATACGTTGTAGAGTGCAAAAAGAATGAGCGCCGTAAAACGACGCTCATTTTTTCTTAAATTACAGTGCTACGATAACCTTAGACTTAACAGCCTCAGACAAAGTGTCTGCGTTAGCGGAAAGGCTGATTACAAGGTCTACGTTGAACTTAGTAGATACCATATCAAGCTTCTCGATAATGCGATCAATCTCATCGGAGCCGAGGCATGCAATCTTCAAAAAGCTGTCCAAGTATACCTTCTCCAAATCATGATCCTGAGAAATGATTCCGCAAATGAATCCAACGAATTCAGAAGCGCACTCGATGCAATAATCGTTCACGTTGATCAAACGAACCTTGTTACTAAGCTCATACATGTGCTTGTTGCTTTTATCCAAGTATACGATGGTTCCCTTTGCTGTCAAAACATCGGAATTCACCTTGTCTAACAAAATCTTAGTCTTCCCCTTACCCTTTTCACCTGCAATAATCTGTACCATTGTCAGTTCCTCCTTGACGGTAATATTTTATATAGCCATTATAGTATATAATGGATAAAATAACAACAGGAAATCTTTATTTTATTATTAAAAATGAACTATGAAACGGCTATTTGCAGTAGGTTGACATCAAATCATTCAATTTCGTATATAATTTTTCTTCCGTCTTTGCGTGATACACTCCGACGATAAATTCTGTACCTTCCGCATTTGCAACATGAAGCATCAAACAGTAGCCTGCTTGAGTTGTTGTGCCGGTCTTTCCACCGAGAATCGTAAAGCCTTCGGGCATCTGATAATTGCCGAGCTTGAACTGATTCGTAGTCTCTACTTTGCGTACGCGCAGCTCACCCTTTGCATTGTAATACTCGTATTCGGTCACACTGATGTCCATGATTTCCTTGAACACTTCGTGTTTCATGCACTCCTGATACACTATGTACATATCGTAGGGCGTCGTATAATGTTTGTCATCGTGAAGTCCGCTGGCATTTGCATAATGGGTATCGTGAATACCCATGCGTGCCATCTCGGTATTCATACGTTCGGCAAATGCTGCTTCCGATCCGGACAAGTATTCCGCAAGTGCAACAGCCGCATTGTTTGCAGACGCTGTCAGTAGACAAATCAGCAGATTATATACCGTAATAACATCGCCTTCGTTCAATTCGGATACCGAACCGCGATTCAGCTTCGCAACGTCTGCGGAAATCGTAATCGTTTCTTTGGGGTCGCATTCACGCATGGCAATCAAAGCAGTCATTAGCTTTGTAATGCTTGCGGGATAATAACGTTCCAGCATATCGTGACCGAAAACCAAGGTATTGTCTGTACGATTTAATACAAATGCGCAACCGTCTCTCGAGGGCTGTTCCTCGTCAAATGTATAGTCTTCTGTTAACATCTCATCTGTGATGTCACAGAGAAACCATTGAGACAATAACGGTGCGTAAGTAGCTTCAACCATGGCACCGACATCGGATTGAATGACACTGTCGGAGGCTCTGTAGTTACCAAGCAACTCGGCATCTCCGCTTTTGGAGCAGCCGATGAGGCAACTACACAGTATGGAAATGCTCAATACGTAAGTAGTAATTTGATACAGGTGCTTTTTCATAGGTTACCTCTGAATATTATGCATGCGACATATTATGATATGCGACTAAATAGGGAAATCGAATTGGTACTTCTCTTCCGCTAACGTCGATTTGTTTTGCATTCCGACATTGAGAAGAATTCCTACGTTAATCATGTTCGTAAGCAATGAACTGAGTCCGGAACTCAAAAACGGCAACGGAATTCCCGTGTTCGGAAGCAAGGCAATCACGACACCGATATTAACAAATGCCTGAAAGGCAATCATAATAGCAATACCGGATGCAACCAAGTTGCCTAACTGGTCCTTTGCTTGTATAGCAATTCGAAAACTCAAAAATACGAATAGCAGGAACAAGAAAATGATCAAACAGCATCCGATAAAGCCGAACTCTTCCGCGATTGCGCTGAAGATAAAGTCACTTTCCACAACCGGTACATAATTCGTCAATCGATGGCTTTCGTCACCCAATATGAGCTTTCCGAACATGTTGCCGGATTCGATGGCGGCGACAGAGTTGTTCTGCTGATACATTAGGTCCGGATATTGCTCGGGATGTAAAACCGATAGAATACGATCCTGCTGATAAGGGCTAAGCAGCACCTGAAAATCCTGCTGTACATACCAAAACAGTGCAACAAACGACGGGATGCCGATCAGTAGCGCAGGAACAAGAATCCTATACGATAAACCGGCCAAAAACAACATACCGAGAAACGTTGCAATGAGAACAATACTCGTTGAAAGGTCAGGCTGATCGAATACTAAGAAAATCGGAATGCCCGCAAGCACGAAAATCATTACTAAGTTCCAAAATGTATTGATCTTCTTTCCGAGCATACAAAACAGCTTGGCCAAAAAGATAATCAATACAAGCTTTGTGATTTCCGAGGGCATAAACTCGAAGCCTTGTCCCGGAACACCACCACCGCCGATTTTTATCCATCTTTGTGCATCGTAATGCTTCCAACCATAAATGAGCGGAAACATATCGTAGGTGACGAATCGACAGATAAACATCAAAACAATATTCAAAAGATATAACGGGATAAACATCTTGCAAATGAAATGATAATCTACAAGAGAAACGATCACCATAACAAATAGACCGACCAACAGACCTAAAAACTGCTTTTCGAACTGTTGCTCATCGGAATCCTGAAGTCGTTGTATTAAGATTGTGCTGACAATGGATAACACAATGACAATGGATATGATGGAAAACTTGTAATTGCTAATGTGATAACCCTTTTTCTTAAACATAATGAGCTTATCCTTCTAAAATGGTATGAAGTATATCGTAACAAAACGCTTATGTGGTTCGGAAGTGAAACCATCGACGCTTTTCTTCCGCTTCTGTCTTTAGTGTGCCGAGATATGCATGACAAAGCAAGTTGTAAGACGCCGACACACGACCGTTCCCAGAAGCAATCGGATTTCCGAGGTTAGACGATATGACTATATCATCGCTTTCTTGAATGGAGCCCAGAAGCGGAATTCCCAAGATGTCCGATATATCCTCTGGTGAGAAAATCTTTTTCTTGCGAAGTAAATCGCTGCGAAGTCGATTCACAACCAAATGCTTATCCTTGATTCCCGCGGAATCCAGAAGACCGACAATGCGATCCGCATCACGTATGGAGGAAACCTCGGGGTTGACTACTACCAATGCCTCGTGAGCGCCACAGATTGCGTTCTGGAAGCCTTTTTCGATGCCGGCGGGACAATCTAGCAGTATGTAGTCAAAATCCTCTTTCAGAAGCTCTAAGAGCTTTTGCATCTGCTCCGGCTCGAGCGCCTCTTTGTCGCGAGCTTGCTCTGCGGCGAGTATAAAGAGGTTGTTGATTCGCTTGTCCTTAATCAATGCCTGCTTTACTCTGCATCTGCCCTCAAGAACATCCAAAAGCGTAAATATGACGCGATTTTCAAGTCCCATAACAATGTCCAGGTTTCGAAGTCCGAGATCCATATCGATCAGAAGCGTTCGATATCCCGACATTGCAATTGCGGTCCCTAAGTTTGCGGTTACGGTCGTCTTGCCGACACCGCCTTTACCGGATGTAACTACAGTGATTTTACAACTCATACATGAAATCCTTTCTGTCTTTGTTTCGTCTGGTTCTCATTTGTGAATTTCATTTGTATGTTAGTTGCTTTTGTAGTGGATTACAGCAGTTCTTTAAGCGCCTCTTCGTCAAATGACATGCTATCGCGCTCGATAGGGAAGATTCGAACCTCGCCGTCGGTAATGCAGGCAAGCTTACTACAGTTTGTTAACTGAAGCTTGTGTTCAAGTCGATCGGCCTTGCGCTGCTCTCTTTTGTTTCGTTCCGGCTCGATATAAATCAGCTTATTGATTTGCAGATGTTCCGGAAGCATATGTGCCGCGAATACGAACGATTCCTTATTGGAATTCGTGCCGGCAATTGCGGTTCCTTCGAGGGAACCGATAACAACAATGTTGCCACCGCTTACAATGCGTGCACCTTTTTCGACGTTACCGAGGATTACAATCGAATTCTCGGTTTCGAGCTGATGTCCGGCACGAAGTACGCCTTGATAAAACTGTCCCGTCTGATTGGAAAGGCTGCTGATAACCTGGTCGATGGAACGCTTGAGCATTGCATCATTTTCCTCGCTGTTATCAAATACACAGATGATTTCAAGGTCGGTTGTTTCTGCGATAACAGAGAGAATCTCCTTTTGTTCGTTCGTATCGAGGGTACGACCATCAAATGTCAGTGCCATCTTTGCGGAGCCGAGAAATTTGGACGAATCCTGAAACTTGGCTCTCACCTTTTCTAAGAGTACGTCAAATGGAACCGCGTCGTCAAGCAGTAGAATGATACCATTTTTGTAACCCTTAATTGTTACTGTGTTATCCATAGTTACCTCTTTGTGTTTAGTCAATATACTCTGTATCTTCGATGTTACCTGCAATCACGTTACCGCTAAGCAAAGCATCACGGTTTTCGTCTTCGAAGTAAAAACCGTAGACTTCTCTTGCTACATATGCAGCATTTGCCGAGCCGTATCCGTTGGGAATAACAACGGTTACGCATACCTCGGGATCGCTGTACGGTGCGAAGGAAATGAACAATGCGTTGTTCGGATGATTCAAGCTCACCTGTGCGGTACCGGTTTTTCCGGCAATCTTCACACTCAGATCGCTGAACGTTTCGCGAATGGACGAGCTATCCGCATGAACAACTCGAAACATGCCGAGCTTTACGGCATCCCATGACGATTGAGGAACATTGTTGATTGTACTGTGTACTGTCGCGCTATTCTGCAAAAGCATCTCGCCGTTGGGCGATACGACTCTGCTGATTAGGGTAAGATTATAGCACGTTCCCTCGTTTGTCAGAGTAGTCAAATAACGGCCGATCTGAACGGGTGAGAAGCTATGATAATATCCGATTGCGGTACGAACGGCATCGGTATTTGAGATTGCGGGAGCACTTTCCGAAATCTCTACACCGGACTTATCGGCAAGACCGAATGCGGTTGCATATTTTCGAATTGTATTGATTCCGAGTGAGTCGTCGTATACGTTACGCTCGTTGATGGACATACGATAGCCAAGCTCATAGAAATAATAGTTGCAAGAATACTTAATGGCATCCGCAACATTAATCTCACCGTGACTCAAAGGATGTCTCCAGCATCTCGGTGAGGGGTCGATTTCCTCAAATACAATCTTATCTTCTATCAACTCCGTTGTTGTGACAACGCCCTCCGTCAATCCCGCAATGGAGGTGATCGGCTTGAACGTAGAACCGGTCGTTGTCTTCGAAGTCGTCGCACGATTTACCATCGGGTATGACTTGTCGGCAAGAAGTCGATTGTAATATTCGATGTTAACTGTGTTGGTCAAGTAGTTGTTGTCGTAGCTCGGATAAGAAACCAATGCATTTGTCTGTCCTGTAATAGGATCGGTCATGACAATGGAACCGCTACAAGGCTCGAGTGCCAACATAGCAGGTGTAATCTCCATCGAACGAATCTTTCTCCTGAGGAACGTATAGGAATCCAAGGTACCGTTCTTCAGTGCCGCGTAACTTTCAGTATCTTCCTTGAGGACACCCTGGTCGAACAATACAAGGCAAAGGTCTCTGCCCTTCAACGTATAGTTGAAAATGAGCGTACGATATATCTTACTTTGGTATTCGGAATCGTTTCTGAGATTTGCGACAATGTAATCGTACAAATATTGATACAGCTCGGTCGTATCGTGATACTCGGAGCCGATATTCAGTTTGTCGAGGTTCACCCAGTTCTGTGTAATTGCATACTGAAGGAATTTGCTTAGACTAAGCTCTCCGTCCACATACGCCAAGTACTGCAAGTCATCCTTGACGATCTTGGAGGTGTCGAGGATGTTCCAGTAGCTTGGACTGAGTCTTTGATACAAGAACGACAGGTAATCGGCCATTGTTTCGCCTGCATCCTTGGCCGTAGTCGTATTGCTTGCATCCAACAGCGTCAAAAGACGAGCCCAAATGTTCTCCTCCTCGGTATTGTACTGACCGAGAATCTTCTTTTCCGTGTCGGAAGCATCGGGTGATTGAAAATGCGAGGTATCAATGCTGTGGTTATCTATGAGTGCGTAATAAACCTCATAGATTGGGATTGTAATATCCGTAGCATCCTCTCCCTTGCTGCCGTAATCCATATCGGGAACAATCGCAGAAAGCAAAATACCGGCGATGTTACGCTTTAAGATGTTGTAGCAGGCGGTTTGCAATTCGGAGTCGATTGTAAGATACAGATCATTTCCCGAAATGGGCTCCGTCGTGACAGTCTTAGAGACAACCTGTCCGCTGTCGTTTACAATGATGGTTGCCGTTCCGTCAATGCCGGAAAGATACGTTTCGCACGACTTCTCAACACCGAGCTTACCAACGATGCTTGTCTCGGAATATTTCTTGTCGATTGCGCTGTATTCGCTGAGCTCTTCCGCATTGATAAGACCGATGTAGCCGATGATGTGTGCAAAGTACTCTGCTTCGTTATAGACACGCTTTGAGGACTTCGTAATCTCGATTCCCGGTATCTTTGTCGTGTTCTCATAGAAGGAAATGCGAGCTTCTTCGCTGATGTCACTGACAATTCGGAATGACGAATAGCTCGGATACAGAATGAACAAATGATAGCGATAGGCCATAATCTCAAGGGCCTCTTCTGTCGTGTATTCATCTGAAATCTGAAACATTCGAGACGTTTGATTGCCGTAACGAAGGAAGTTGAATACATCCTCAGCGGTGGCAGCCAAATGCTCCTCGGTTAGCTTATCGATGCTCGTAAGACCGTAGGCATTTTTCTTGAAACGCAACAAGGCCGTGTCGGACACGGTGAAATACAGCTCACCTTCTTCGTTCAAATCGATATAGAAATCGAATTCTCGCTCGTACTCGAATTCCTTTAAGAGCTGAATCAAAGAATGGATTGCGGCATTTTTCTCATCGTTGGTAGTCAGGTTTGCGGAGTCGTACATCTCCAAATTGTACTGTAAGTCGTTGTACGCCAAAAGCACGCCGTTACAATCATAGATGTTACCGCGCGTAGCTTGTACCGGAATCGTCTTTGTGTACGATGTCGTATCGCCTGCTACGTTCGTTTCGGTATTGTCGACCATCTGCATCTGAAACAAGCGGACGATAATAATCAAAAACATTACGCAGAGCAATAGAAAGATGTGCACAATGCGATTGTGGAGCATATCTCTTAACTTGTCAAATAAGGATTCTTCCATGTTGCATCTCCGCTACTGAAATCTTACTACTGCAGGTCCCCTTCCGCATTCTTTTCGGAAAGAACCCTTATGAATATATAGTCTAATAGCTTGTACAAAACTATTGCAACGACTACGGTGTAAAGAATGTTGGGAAGCATGATACGTCCGAGGTAATACAGAACGTTCAGTCGTCCCCTTACTAAGAATCGAAATACGTATTCGGCAAAGGAATATACCAGCTGAGCCGAAGCAATCATGCCAAGAGGCAGGAATAAATCATTTTCGATGTAATATCGGTTCATGAAGCCGGCGCAATACCCAATCAAAAGAAGAACTAACGCGTAATAGCCTAAGATTTCACCGAAGGAAATGTCAAGCAGCATGCCCCCGACAAGACCGGTCGCCATGCCCTGCAAATTGCCCTTTTGATAACCGACCGCAACGGTAACGATGATCAAGAGGTTCGGCACAACTCCCGCTATCTCGAGGTGCGAAAACACCGTCGTCTGCAAGAGAAAGCCGACCAATAATTCGATTCCGATTATAATCACTGTAAACATAGAATCTCTCCGTTTTGTATCTTAAGGATTGTCGTCTTGTTCCGTAGGGGATTTTTTGAGGTCGGTAATTACGAGTACGGTGTTCAAATGCTCGAAATCCACTACCGGAGTCAAATAACCCTTCTTAGACAGACCATCGGTTTCCGCCTGAATATTTGATACATAGCCGATCAAAATGCCGGGCAAATACTTCTCACTGAGGTCAGAGGTGTATACCTTGTAATTGTTTCTGACATCCGAATTGATGGAGATGTCGAGAATCTCGATAAAGCCACTGTTCAGAAGCGTTAGATTGCCGCATACGATACAGTTATCATTTGTCTTCTGAATCGTTGCGCTCACATAGCTGTTGTCGTCGATAATCGAGCGGACGATGGAATAATTCTTGCCCACCTCCGTAATGATTCCGACAAGGCCGGTGTCCGCAATGACGTTCATATCGACCTGAAGTCCGTCGTCGGAGCCTTTGTCCAGTGTGAACACGGCAAAGTAACCGCTGGAGTCCTTTGCGATGACATTGGCGCCGACCTTTTTGTACTCGGAATAGGTTTCATCCAATTCAAGCAGCTGTTTATAGCGCTCGAAATCATACAAATCCTGCTGCAACAGATTGTTTTGGTTTTTCAGCTCCAAAATCTCTTGCTTCAGCTTTTCGTTCTCATCCTGAAGTGCCTGCTTGTCCTCAAAGGCGTCTGCAATGTTGGAAATGCCCTGTCCTACCAGTGTAATTCCCTTCTGCATCGGTACAAGCATGGAATTCAAGCCGGTCTTGATCGGTTCAAAGGTGGATTTGAACTTGTAGGAAAAGAATATGAGACCGAGACAAATCAAAACACAGAGCATAAGGATATACTTCGGATCTATGTTGTATTTTGATTGTTTGTTACGTCGCATCGATAGTCTCCCTTCAGTTTTTATCGTAATACGTTTGCTTCAACGGCATAGCTAAGAGCTCAAGCTCTTTGTTCTCAATAATCTGAGCAATGCCTTGGATTACCGTGTTGGCTCCGTCCGGTATAACCTGCACTTTTAATCCGGTGCTTTGACTGATCAATTCACCGATGCCTCGGATTGCCGAGGAACCGCCGGTTACGGTCAGACCATTTGCATACACATCGGCAGCGATTTCGGGTGGCGTACGTTCGAGAATGACTCTTACGGTGTCGATAATGTTGTTCATTTGCTCGAGAAGTGCCTGGTTGATCAGGTCGGAAGTAATCTCACGCTCTCTCGGAAGTCCCGTTACAATGTCGCGGCCAAATGCTTTGCAGACCTGAATCTCACTGTTGTCAAAGGAAGCAATGGTGCGTTTGATATATTCCGCTGTCTTTTGTCCGATGACGAGGTTGTACTTCTTACGTACGTAATTGCTGATGGCCTCGTCGAACTGGTTACCACCTGCGGGTACGAGCTTGCTCAATACAATACCGCCCATCGAGATGATCGAAATCTCAGTCGTATCGGCACCGATGTTGACAAGCAAGGAGCCTTGACTGTTGTTGATGTCGATTCCGGCACCGATTGCATCCGCCAAAGGCTTTTCCACCATACGAAGACGCTTCGGTCGAATGATGCTGGCGTCTACCAAATCGTGAAATGCTTTTTTCTCAACCTCGGTGATGTCCGTCGGTGTTGCAATATAAAACTCCGCACCACGGAACTTACCATGGATACGAGAAAGATCCCAAAAGATACAGTTCAATAGGGATAGCATATTTGCAAAGCTTGCAATCACGCCGCCCTTCAAAGGAAAATTCACATTGATGTAGTCGGGGGATTTTCCGTACATCTCATACGCTTCGTCGCCGATGGCGATGACTGTGTTTTTGCCTTTGATGGCAATAACACTCTTTTGTGAAAATACAATTCCTTCTCCCTTGCGGTAGATCTTCAGCGAATTCGTTCCAAAGTCAATTCCGAATATCTTGGATGACATAATGGTCTCCTTTCATGGCAAATACGGCGTCAGCTCGTAATATGCCCTAGCTCTTTCATACTTACGTATGTATTATCTCCGATGATTACGTGATCCATAAGCGGAAGCTGCATAACCTTACCAAGCTCATAGATTGAGTTAGTAATCAGTATGTCGTCTTTGCTTGGTGTGGGGTCACCGCTTGGGTGATTGTGCACCAAAATAATCCCTGCCGCATTGTAATTCAAAGCCTCGCAAAACACATCCCGCGGAGAAATCAGTGACGAATTGATTGTCCCCTTTGTGAGCTCTGTCGTATGGGTAAGTCTACAGCGACTATCCAACAACAGCAAGTGAACGTGCTCCTGTTTTTCGTGTCGTAGTCGTTCCTTAAATGCCTCATATACACGCGAGGAATCGTTGATCATCATTCCGCTCGGACGACTCGTATGCCACAATCTCGTAGAAAGCTCAGCGATGGCCATAAGCTGCAGCTGTTTTACTCTTCCGATGCCGGGAATGGTCCGAATGTGATGCATTCTTTGGCTGCACAGATTGCTGAGTGAACCAAGCTCCTTTAATAAGGCTTGTGCAGTCTCCAAAGCACTGTATCCCGCGGTGCCGTTACGCAATACAATCGCCAACAGCTCGGCATCGTTTAAGGAATGAATGCCGTAAATACGAGCCTTTTCATAAGGCTGCTGCTCCATTGGCAGGGCCTTCATAGTATGTTCTGATTTGGACATGTGAATTCTTCTCCTATCACTCAAAAAGATTGTCCACAATCCAGCAAAATCATACCATACTTATGTAGGTTTGTATAGAAACAAATCGTCTTTTAGAAAAACCTCATAGAGTCATTTCGACGATATGTGACCTGTATTGCCTTTGAGAATGATTTAAGGAAGAACGGTGCAGCCGCTATCGAGAAGCTTCTGCAATGACATCATAATACCGAGCTTAGCATGGTACCAGGTAAGACCTCCTTGGAAGTATACCGCATAAGGAGGTTCAATCGGCGCATCTGCCGAAAGCTCGATGGAGGAGCCTTGATAAAATGCTCCTGCCGCCATAATAACATCCGAATGATATCCGGGCATACCCCACGGCTCCGGCGTTACAAAGCTGTCAACCGGTGCTGCTGCTTGGATACCCTTACAAAATTCAATGACTGCCTCCGGCTTGCCGAGCGTAACCGCCTGAATGATGTCGTATCGAGGTTCGGTTGCATTTGGCACACAAGGGAATCCGAGCTTTTCATATATGTTGGCTGCGAAGATGGCGCCTTTGAGTGCGGACGCAACTACGGTCGGTGCCAAGAAAAGACCTTGGTAAAATGCTCTGTTGACGCCGAGTGAGGCTCCGACCTCTTTGCCTAAGCCGGGCGTTGTCAGTCTGTACGCACACTGCTCGATATATTCCTTCTTGCCGACGATATAGCCGCCGATCGGAGCAATACCGCCGCCGGGATTTTTAATCAATGAGCCGACACACATATCCGCACCGACATCGGTAGGTTCGATGCGTTCTACAAATTCACCGTAGCAATTGTCAACCATACAGATAACATCGGGCTTAATGGATTTGATAAATGCAATCAATTCACCGATTCTAGCAACAGACAAGGTCGGTCTAGTCTGGTAACCCTTGCTGCGCTGAATTTCAATCAGCTTCGTCTTATCGTTGATTGCGTTTTTGATTCCTTCGAAATCAAAGCCCCCGTCCGGCAACAAATCCACTTGACGATACGTAATTCCGTATTCGGCAAGGGAGCCCGGAGCCGGTGTGATGCCGATTACCTGCTCAAGCGTATCATAGGGCTTTCCTACAGGGGATAAAATCTCATCTCCCGGGCGAAGGTTCGCTGCCATTGCGATAGCAAGTGCATGGGTTCCACAAGTAATCTGCGCACGCACCAAAGCGTCCTCGGCGTGAAATACGGAAGCGTACACGGCCTCTAAGGTGTCACGACCGAGATCGTTGTAGCCATAACCGGTGGATGTCTCGAAGCAAGTATCGCTTACGTGATTTTTCTGCATCGCCATCAACACCTTAAGCTGACAATACTCTGCGACATCATCAATCTCTTGAAATCTTTCTGCAAGGCCTGCTTCGATCTCCGTACAAAAATCATATACGGACTCTGCAATGCCGAGCTCTTTATAAATGTCTTGTAGCGTTGACATGTCTATCTCCATTCTGTTGTGTTGTATCTAATCATCCCATGCAAATGCATGAATCAATCAATATCTTGGCTTGCCATAGCATCTGCGTACGGCTACATAAGGCCATTTGCCTTAATGTGCTCAAGCATTGTACTAAGTATAGCCTCTTCGCTCGGAAATTCATCCTTGTTCAGCCAGATGACCGAATCCTCGCGACGGAACCAAGTTAGCTGGCGCTTGGCAAAATGACGTGTTTCGAGCTGTATTGTGTATTTGGCTTCGTCAAGTGAACACTCTCCGTCTAGGTGCTTCAGTAGCTGGCGATAGCCAAGGCCCTGCATGGAAACTTGTCCGATGTGATAGCCTTTTTCCTTAAGCGACGTGACTTCCTCGAGTAGGCCTTGCTCAAACATAATCTCAACTCTTTGGTCGATCGCCTTATATAGCAATTCACGATCACGAGTTAGAACAAAGTATACATAATTGTACGGTGACGGCTTTGCACGCTGTCGTTCGTTGTGAGCTGAAATCGGTTCGTTGTGATAGTGATAATATTCGAGGGCTCGAATGATTCGCTTCACATTTTCCTTCGGAATCGACTCGGCTGAGATCGGATCGACGCTTTGAAGCTGTTCGTAGAGCAAATGTGCATTTCCTTCGGCCGCCATGGACTCTAACGAGGCGCGATATCCGTCTTCGTGCGGCTCCTCCTCGAAATCGAGGTCTTTTACAAGAGCCTGAATATAAAAGCCTGTGCCTCCGACGAGAATCGGTATGCGGTTTTTCGCACGAATCTGCTCGATTGCTTCTTTTGCAAGCTTAACAAAGACAGTTACGTTGAATTCTTCATCGGGGTCAAGACAGTCAATCAAATGATGCGAAACACCTTCTCGGTCCTCAAGCGGAAGCTTGGCGGTTCCGATATCCATGCCGCGATATACCTGCATGGAATCCGCGCTGATGATTTCTCCCCCGATTGCCTTTGCAAGGTCGAGAGAAAGCTTTGTCTTGCCGGCCGCTGTAGGCCCCGAAAGAATGACTAATGGTAACAAATTGACCTCCTAACGAGAATCATAGGATTCGTTTGAATTTCTTTTCAAGTTCGTATTTGGATAACGATACAATGATCGGTCTTCCATGCGGACAATGATACGGATTTTCGAGCGTTAACAGCTCTTCAATCAGTTTCTTGGCCTCTTCGTATGAAATGGACTGATTGCCCTTAATTGCAGCCTTACATGACATAGATGCAATCGACTCAAGAACCTGAATGTTCGGTGTGTTCTTCGGCATCTGTAGCATCTCATCGAGCAAGGAATGAAAATAATCCGTCGATGTCAGTCGATACAGCGTCATCGGCACTGCATAGATGGCATAGTCGCGATCGCCAAATGGCTGAATATCAAAGCCAAGTGCCTCAAAACGTTCGAGATTATGAAGCAGAGTCTCCTCCTCGCGAATCGAAAGAGAAACTACAGTCGGAGGCGAAATCTGCTGTGAACACACTTCTCTGGTATTCATGTCATGAAGCATGCGTTCATATAAAATCTTCTCATGCGCCGCATGCTGGTCGATATAAAACAATCGATTGTCCATCTCAACAATCCAATAGGTCGAGAAAATCTGCCCTACGATGCGATATGCGGCGACTTCATTGCGCATGAAATCGGATTTGACGGAATCGCCGCTCTCATCTTGCTCTTCGACTGTAAAAAGGCTCAATTGCTCTCCCGCCGGCTTCGGCGGTTCGGGCTTCAGCGGTTCGGGCTTTGAAGGCTCTGTGGCTGTAGTGGTCGTTGCTTCTGAATTGTCGTGAACAGCCGCTGTCGTAAACGGTGTTTCGTCTGACTGATCTTTGCTTGGTGCCACATTGATGGTCGTCTCGTTCGTTGTCTTGCATGTTGGCGTTACAATGTTAGTCGTAACGTTCGTAGTTGTTGCGTTGGTTGGCGTTTCGTTGGTAGCCGTTACTTTTTCTGTAGGTGCTACTTGCGATGACTCACTGTACTGCGAGACGGTATTGTGATCCGCCACTTTGGACGATGCTTCGGGAACGGTATACTTGCCCTGTTCTGTCTTCTTCTCCGATTCTCGATTGGACATCATTGCAAGACGATTGGTTTCAAAATGCTCCGGAGGTCGTTCCTGTGTAGTCTGTTTTGTAACCGTAGGCTGCGTGAGACGCATGTCCGGTATCAATATCGCATTTCTCAGAGCATTTGCAATTACCGTACGAAGCAAGGAATACAGACGTTCGCCTTCCGAGAAACGTACGTCCATCTTTGTCGGGTGGATGTTGACATCGATTTCCGAAGGATTGATTGTCAACGTCAATGCCGTAAACGGATACTTGTGTTGCATCGAATACGAAGCATAGGCTTCTTCTATCGCCTTGGAAATCAACGTGCTCTTAATATATCTACCGTTGACGAAATAATTCTCGTAGGTGCGGTTTCCTCGAGCAATCTGAGGCTTTCCGATGAAGCCGTGAACCGTAAACAATTCATTTTCCTCCGATACGGGGATGAGATTCATTGCAATCTCTCGTCCGTAAACCGAATAGATGGCATCCTTCTGATTGCCATTGCCCGAAGTGTGCAATGCGGTTCGGTTATTGATAATCAAGGAAAATGCAATTGCAGGGTGTGAAATCGCAAACCGATTCACAAGCTCGCTGATATAGCCTGCTTCAGTCGTTGCCGACTTCAAAAACTTACGTCTTGCCGGTACATTGTAAAACAGGTCGTTTACGATAATCGTTGTACCGGTCGGGCATCCTGCGTCTTCAAAGCAAGTCTCCTGTCCGCCCTCGATGCAATATCTGCTTCCGAGGTAGGCATTCGGTTGCTTTGTGAGTAATTCTAGTCTGGATACTGCGGCAATGCTCGAAAGCGCCTCGCCGCGGAAACCGAGACTTTGTATGGACAACAAGTCGCTACCTTTCGTAATCTTACTCGTAGCATGACGTAAAAACGCTACGGGAATGTCTTCTTTCGCAAAGCCGGAGCCGTTGTCCGTGATACGTATTGAGGATATACCGCCACCGGTAATGTCTATGGTGACGGCGGTTGCTCCGGAATCGATCGCATTTTCCACCAGCTCCTTTACAATGGAGGCAGGACGCTCGATCACTTCACCGGCTGCTATCTGATTTATGGTTTCGCTGTCGAGCAAATGTACAATTCCCATAGCTTACTCCTCTAATTCGAAATGTGCTGTTCAAACTCCTCTGCCGTCATAAGGATCTTTCTCGGCTTCGTTCCCTCTTCGGGTCCTACTACTCCGGCCTCGGCAAGCTGGTCCATAATGCGTGCGGCGCGGTTAAAGCCGATCTTATAAACTCTTTGAAGCATTCCGATGGATGCCTTGTCCTTTTCGATGATAAAGCGTCCTGCCTCAACAAAATACTCGTCACGGTCGTTGTCGTTCGAGTTGGCGTTCATCTGGTTGCTTACGGAGCTGACGCCATTTGCAATATGGTTGGCAACCTCACTGTTATAGGCGTTGTCAGAGTTCTTCTCTTTCAAGAAGTCAACAACTGCGCTGACCTCTGTGTCGGAAACGAACGCTCCCTGTACACGAATCGGCTTCGGAAGGCCGGACGGGAAAAAGAGCATGTCGCCCTTGCCGAGAAGCTTTTCGGCACCACCCTGATCGAGAATAGTTCTCGAATCGATTGCGGAGGATACGGAAAATGCGATTCTCGAAGGAACATTTGCCTTAATAAGACCCGTAATAACGTTAACAGACGGACGCTGTGTTGCGATGACAAGATGAATTCCCGCCGCACGTGCAAGCTGTGCGAGACGACAGATGGCATCCTCTACTTCTCCCGGTGCTACCATCATAAGGTCCGCAAGCTCGTCTACGATAATCACAATCTGCGGAAGCTTCGTACGAATCTCGCCGGTATTGTCAACAAGCGGCTCCTTTGAGGTTGCGAGCTTCTGGTTGTAGCTTCCGAGGTCGCGCACACCGAGCTCTGCGAACTTGTTGTAACGATCGGTCATCTCCATGACTGCCCAGTTCAATGCACTGCTGGCCTTCTTCGGGTCGGTTACGACCGGAATCAAAAGATGCGGAATTCCGTTGTAGACGCTAAGCTCTACAACCTTTGGGTCAATCATTATCAATCGAACATCCTTCGGAGCATACTTGTACAAAATGCTCATAATCAAGGTGTTGATACAGACAGACTTACCCGAACCGGTTGCTCCTGCGATGAGCAAATGCGGCATCTTAGCGATATCGGTCACTTTGATATTGCCGGAGATGTCTTTGCCGACCGCAAATGCAATCTTACTACCGGAACCGGTGAATTCAATCGACTCAAGCAACGTGCGAAGCATAACTGTAGAATTCTCGTGGTTCGGAACCTCGATTCCGACTGCCGCCTTACCCGGAATGGGCGCTTCGATTCGGATATCCTCCGCTGCGAGGTTGAGCTTGATGTCGTCCGCCAAAGCGGTAATTCTACTAACCTTAACGCCCTGCTCCGGCTGAAGCTCATAACGAGTTACGCTCGGTCCGCAGCTGATGTTCGTAATGGTTACGTTAACACCGAAGCTACGGAGTGTGTTCTGAAGCTTTGAAGCAGTCTCCTTAAGCTCTGCATTGGACATGCCCTTTGAAACACCTTTCGGTCTGGATAAAAGAGACACGGGCGGAAATACATATTCTTTTTCGGGAACCTGTTTCTCGATCACCAGCGGGGCAATCGAAACGTCGGATGACTTGTCGGAAACCGATTTCTTAGCAGGCTCAGAAGGTGTTTCTGCCTTGTGTTCTTGAACGGGCTGTATATCATCAATCGAATCGTTATCGAAGCTTTCTTCGTTCGAATGCATATTGGTAATGGTAAATCCGAAATCGTCTTCGTCGTAGGCATGCTTTACAACAGAATCGTTCGGAAGCTTTGCATCCGCATTGAACTTGCGTGCAAGCTCGTCCGAATACGTGATTCTTGGTGTGGGATCCACCGGCTTAAGGCGTTCGGAATCCGTAGCGTTAAGCGGCTCGTAGGATGCCTGACTTGAAGGCTCCTGCACATTTGGCTGAGAATAATCGTTCTTCAGACGATCGAGGAAGGACGTCTTCTTCTTTTCCTTGCGTGTCGGCTCGCTGTAGAAGGAGGTGTCTACCTCTTGACTCGGCGGAATGGCATCGACAACTACAAGCTTTCTCTTGCCGTTGGTCGGCTGAATCTCATCCATATGCATCTGACGATACGGAGACTCCTGCTCTTTGCGAGCTGCGGTCGTCTGTACGGGAACGGGCTCCTCATAATAATACTCGCGCTTCTCCTTTGCATTTTGAATTGCCTTGTAAATCGTCTTGCCCGTCATCAAAATGATGCACACAATGAACAGCGCAATCAAAATCAAGATGGATGCAATTCTTGCGAAGAAATACATGAGCGGTTCGGAGAGACATGCGCCTACCAGACCACCGCCGACATGGTCGCGAGAGCCACAGGAAAATGCCTGGAAGAACGTAAGCTTCTCGGAATATCCGCTGATAATATGTATCAAAGCGGACAAATCAAAAACTAATATCGTAAAGTAGATAGTCTTTCTCGTCGCAATGGGATTTCCGGAATTGGAACGAATAAATGCAACCGCTATAAACAAAACAATCGGAAATACGTACGGAAGGTATCCGCCGAGAAAACCGAAAACCACAGTATTGATAGCATCGCCTACAATACTGCACAGTCCGAAATAGCTTAGATAAAGAAGAATGCAAATCAGACCGGTAACAATCAGGACAACCTCGTCCATAACCTCTTTTCTTTCCTGCTGCTCCTCCAAGTAACGCTCGTGCGCTTTAGCACTCTCTCGCTTACTTGAAGCGGAATTGCTTCTGGCGTTGTTCTTTGTTGTGTTTTTCGAAGTGGTTTT
The DNA here is from genome assembly GCA_045597165.1 of Lachnospiraceae bacterium. Lineage (GTDB taxonomy): Bacteria > Bacillota > Clostridia > Lachnospirales > Lachnospiraceae > ISDg. The sequence continues at coordinate 121,317 of JAZODS010000020.1, forward strand.
TGCGTTGCTTGCAGTGCTACGCGCTGTTCCGCTCTTTTGATTGTTATGTGTGCTCTTGGTGCTCTTGATGTTCTTCGTATTCGAAGAGCGTGTGTTTGAATTCTTATTCGGCATACGAATCTCCTTCTGTTGTTACAATGAATCTATCAAAACAGTCAATGATCAAATGATAAAAAAGTATAGCAGCAATACGAAGCCCAAAATGATTCGGTACCAACCGAATATCTGAAAGTCGTATCGGCTGAGATACCGAAGCAATGCTCGGATGGACACATAGGATACTAAAAACGCCACAAGCATTCCGGTGAGCAATATCGCATATTCCATACCGGTAAAGGAAAATTGATATTTGGCCAGCTTAATAAAGCTCGCTCCGAAGATGGTCGGTATTCCGAGGAAGAACGTAAACTCGGCAGCCATTCTTCTGCTCGTGCCTAACAGCATCGCACCGATGATTGTCGCTCCGGATCTGGACGTGCCCGGAATGAACGCCAGTATCTGAAACATGCCGATGTATAACGCAAGCTTGTACGGCATGGTTTCGAGGTTATAAAAACGAGGCTCATTATGGTTGCCCAATCTCTCAACGACAATAAACACAATGCCGTATAATATCAACGTTACGATGACCGTAATGAGCTCGTTGTAGGATTCGCTCGAGTAAAATGCTCGATTGATTAGCTCATCAAACAGCAAACCTACAATTGCAGATGGTATACACGCAATCAAAACCTTCGAGCAAAGTAACATGCGGGGTCGATTGACTATAAGTCGATTGTTATCGATTCGCAGCGGCCACAATGCACGAAAATACAGCATAACGACCGCAAATGTAGCTCCGAGCTGTATTACTACCGTAAACATCTCCTTAAATGCCGCATTGTTCGCAAAGGCCTGCAACGGAAATACACGGTCCAGCAATAACAGATGTCCGGTACTGCTAATCGGAAGCCATTCGGTAAGGCCTTCTACAATACCGAACAGAACAATTTTCAGAAATTCAAACAGTTCCATTCGTGCATTCCTTTCATTGTACTTACGTGCGAATCAACGTCTACGCATTTGGTTTTATCATAACATAAAACCGCCGAAAAGACAATTGTTTGAGCGAAAAATGTGTGCTGCGATTATTTGTTTTCATTTCGGTAATACTATCCTCAGTATAACGGTAAGGAGTGATGAAATGGACTCAAAAAACAATGAAAATACAAACAACGAACACGACAAAAACGGTCAAATCGGCGATCACGGTACCGCCCTTCTACCGACAGACGACGGGTATCAGATTCAGCTGATTACCATTATCGGCGAGATTGAAGGACACGACAATGCGAATTCCAATAGTAAGACTACAAAATACGAGCATTTGCTTCCGATCCTGGCACTTGCCGAGCAGCGCAAGGAAATCGGAGGTGTACTCCTGTTGCTCAACACGCTGGGTGGTGATGTGGAGGCCGGCCTGGCGATTGCGGAGATGATCGCCGGCATGAGCAAGCCGGTTGTGTCTCTTGTGCTCGGAGGCAGTCATTCGATCGGTGTACCGCTTGCGGTGAGCGCAGACTACAGCTTCATTGCCGAAACGGCTACGATGGTCATTCATCCGGTACGTATGAACGGTATGATCATCGGAGTTGCGCAGTCATTTGAGTATATGGAGCAGATTCAAGAGCGCATTCTCGGATTTGTTGTCAAGCATTCCGATATTGATTACGAGAAGCTGAAGGGCTTGATGCTGAACACGCAAATGCTCACAAAGGATATCGGCACCATTTTGGTCGGCAAAGAGACGGTAGAGTCGGGAATTATCAATGAAATCGGCGGTGTATCCGACGCTACGAAGAAATTGATACAATTGATTGCCGAGTCACGAGAAGTAAAATGCTGCAATGACACGAACGACGTGTATTAGTAGTTCATTTGATTCAAAAAAGGACAGGCCTCGTATTTCGTTACGAAGCCTGTCTATATTGTGTTATTCGTTATCTGCGTAAATCTCAAAGTGTGCAACCTCACCCTTTTGCATGTCCAGTCGGAAGGTCTTATCGAGATAATATACAACCTCGTGATAATCCGCATTTTCCGCAGTTACGGTAAAGGATTGCAGGCGATTTTCACTCCAGATCAAATCGTACTTAGCACCACCACGGGCATAGATGCCTTTGATGCTTCCGCTCTTCCACTCGTCAGGCAGACAAGGGAGCAACAGTACGCGGTTAGCATTGCTTTGAAGGAGCATCTCACCAAATGCTGCGATGGAACCGAAATTGCCGTCAATCTGGAACGGCGGATGGTTATCGAGCAGATTGTCGAGTGTGGAATGCTTCATAAGCATGAGAATGTTCTCATATGCGGCCGCATTGTTGTGAAGACGAGCAAACATATTCATAATCCATGCGCGGCTCCATCCGGTATGTCCGCCACCGTTCGAAAGTCGTCTTTCCAATGTCACCTTTGCCGCATTGCAAAGCTCCGGATTGCCGTCGATTGTAATCTGGCTGGAAGGATACAAGGCATACAGATGAGAAATGTGACGATGTCCCGGCTCCTTCTCGTCATAGTCCTCCATCCACTCCATGATCTGACCGTGTTTACCGATGCGAATCGACGGAATCATCTCAAGAAGTTGCTTGGTTCGCTGAATAAAGTCTTCATCCTCGTCGCCTACAAGCTCTGCAATGGTCAAATATTGCGTAAAATGATCTCTTAAAATCTCGTTGTCCATCGTAGAACTGTAGCATACACTTCCTTCGGTTCCGTCAGGCATAATGTATGTGTTCTCCGGGGAAACGGACGGACAAATCACAGCATAACCGTCGCGCTCTACGAGGAAGTCGTGGAAAAACAGGACGGATTCTTTGATTACGGGATACATGCTTTCAAGGAAATCCAGATCCTTTGTATACTGATAATGCTCCCAAATGTGTGTACAAAGCCACGGGATACTCATTACCCAATACGTGCCCGGAATCCAGATGTCCTGCGGTGCAGTATCGCCCCACAAATCGGTGTTGTGATGACAAACCGTACCACGGCAGCCATACATCTCTCTCGCTGTACGCATTCCGTTCTCGCACATTCTTTGCATATGGTCAAACAAGGGAATGTGACACTCGGAAAGACCGAGCATCTCAGCAGGCCAGTAGTTCATTTGCGTATTGATGTTGACGGTAAACTTACTTCCCCAAGGAGGAACGATATCCTTACACCAAATGCCCTGAAGATTCGCAGGCAAAGACCCCGGTCTACTACAGGAAATAAGCAAATAGCGTCCGAAATCAAAATACGTACTGAGCAAGCCATTGTCCGGATGGTCTGCATCGATTCGATGCAATCTCTCATCGGTAGGAAGCGAATCCAGCTCCTTGTCGTAATCCAGTTGAAGTCTTGTCGTCGAGAATAGCTTTTGATAATCGTTCACGTGCTCATCATAAAGCTGTGCAAACGTCAACGAGCAACCGTAATTCAGCGCGTTTCGAACGGTTTCCAACGGGTCTGTGTTGCGATACGTCGTAGCTGCCGTAAACAAAAGACAAAGCTTTTTGACGTTACGACAGATGAGATACTCTCCCATCGGTTCTACGGTGCCACCCATACAGAAGCCGGTAATGCCCGCAGCAAAGCGATAATCCTTGCCGACAAGCTGTCCGATCGAATAGACATTGTTTACATCGTGAAATACGTCGTCATAGAAATTCATTCGTGCAAAATTCACGTCGATATCAAACGGGACCTCTTCTAACGTATGAATCTTAACGACTAACAAATTGCTCGGAGCATTTACGAAGGTCTCTTCGACATACGTAACGCCGTTGCAGGTCTTAATCATCTTGTGAACGGCACGTTCCAAATCGAGCTCGCGTGAATACTCTGTCGTTTGTGCTTGAGAATAGATGTTTCTATAGTTGATCTGCAGCTCACCAAGTGTTGAATACGGTCTCTGACCGGACGGAGTTCCGGTAAATGCATGCACTAACAACGATTCTGCCTCTTGAATCTGACCACTGAAAATCAGTTCACGAACCTTCGGAAGGTTCTCGAGGGCATACTGATTGATGCGGTTCATAGGTCCGCCGTACCACAGAGAATCCTCATTTAACTGCATAATCGTACGATCTTCAGCGCCGTAAATCATCGCACCGAGCTTGCCGTTTCCGACGGGAAGTGCTTTGTTCCAATCGTTTCTTGCGGGTTGATTGTAAAATAATCTGCTCATGATAGTCCTCACTATTCAAAGCATCTTTCTATCTGATGGAAAACCAGAAGGAAAAATGGAACTCTTTATCGTTCAACTGATATACCTCATCCAATGCGGGTCCGCAGCTTGCCGAACCGACACCGGACATCATCTTGTCAATACAGAAAATCGTATTACCGCTCTCCTGCAGCTCAAAGTTATGCTTCGCAGCCTCGAGCTGTTCCTGTGTATAGTGTGAAACGTTAACCGAAAGGTCATTTTCCGAGGTGATCAGCAGGTTGTGCTTGCCGTCACTCAAGCTTGCGAATTTCACTCCGCAATGTGACGAGTTCTCCTGCGGTCTCAAATAATCCTCGTGATTTCCGGTAACGGTTGTATGATGCAAGTCGATAAATGAAGCCAAATGCTTATCTACATAGCTTTCAAACGGTCCGTATCCGTAATAGGTGAAGTCCTCGAACTCCTTTGGAAGGAACATGCGAACACCGAATCGCGGAAGATACGGAAGCTCGTTCATCACCTTAACGTTCGTGCGTACATTCCACTCGCCGTTCGGATAAAAGCTATACTCAAGGAGCATTCTAACCGGCGGCTCGAAGATTGCACGTCCGAGTGACAAATCGGCCTTGAAGATAATCTCATCTCCCGCCTCAATCAAACGAAGTGAATACAGCTTCGGCTTCGGACAATGTAAGAAAAGCTTTCTCCACATCGGTGCTACGTTACTATCGTTATCAATCGGTGCGCGATACAGATTCCACGAAATCGGCTGCGTAAGCAGCTCGGAATCCTCTGTCTTGATGGACGTAACACTTGCATCCGCCTTGCGTACCACATAGGTTGCAGTCTTCGTGTGAACGGTGTATTCAAATTCGGAATCGTCCACGTACAGATGCTTTCTGTTTACGCTACGATCCGGCTGGAAGCGATTCGTACCCTCGCGCAAGCAAATCTGTTCAAAGCAAGCTACGGTACCCTTCTCACAGAAAGGCTGATCGTCTTTCCAACGAGTAATGAAGCGTACCTGCAAATCCTCTCCGTGAAGCATCCAAAGCTTAGGGATCTCTAGAGTAACGGTTTCATTTGCCGGAATTGAGAGCGGAAACTCTTCTTCAAACAAGAATCTTCCGTTGTCCTTCACTTCAAAGCTCATCGCAAAATGCTCTTCAAAGCTTGCGAAATTCATTCGGTTCGTGAAGGAATATACGTTGGCATTCTCTTCTGTAAGCGAAACGTATACGGGACGATAGCACTGCTTTAATTCGTACAGACCGGTATGAGGTGCACGGTCCGGATATACCAGTCCGTCCATGCAGAAGTTACCGTCGTGATGAAGCTCGTGAAAATCTCCTCCATACAGATAACGAGGCTTACCGGATTCGTCTGTTCCATCGTAAACGGCGTGGTCACACCATTCCCAAACACAACCGCCCATAAAGCAATCGTTCGATTCGATTACACGCCAATAATCTGCGAGATCTCCGGGGCCATTGCCCATCGCATGACTGTACTCACAAAGGAAATACGGTCGCTTATTCTCGGAGTTGTCGGACGCGTACTTATACATCTCGGTAATCGGAGAATACATGCGCGAAACAACATCCAATTCGGAATCGTCAGTGCCGTCTAATGTATGCTGTGCACTTTCATAATGAATCGGTCGCGTAATGTCCGTTGCCTTCAAAAGTTTCGCTGCTGCTTCTACTGCCTTGCTGTAGCCGGACTCGTTGCCCAATGACCACATGATTACACAAGGACGGTTGATGTCACGATATACCAGTTTGAGAATTCGATCGTTGATCGCATTTGCAAAGATGGGATTCGTCGCAACCTGCGCAATGCCCGAGTAGCCCTTGTCCCATTTGATCGGATTGTAAGCGTCTACGGAGCCGTGTGCTTCGAAATCGGCCTCATCTACTACATAGAAACCGAGTTCGTCACAAAGCTGATAAAATACCGGAGCATTCGGATAATGCGACGTACGGATGCAGTTGATGTTGTTACGCTTCATCAGATGCAAATCCTTTGTCATCTGCTCAACAGAAGCGACAGAACCGGTTCTGGGATAGCTGTCATGACGATTTACGCCCTTGAGCTTTACAGGCACTGAATTAATACGGAAGACGCCATTTTCGGTCGAAATGTTGCGAACACCGACTCTCTCACCGATAATCTCATCCTCTGTAATCAACTCAAGCTTGTACAAGTACGGATTCTCGGCGTTCCACAAAATCGGTTGCTTGATTGCAATATCGGCATAACCATCCTCGTCGGATTCGGTTTCGTCAATCATCGCTCCCGCTGCGTTTTTAAGCACTATCTTAGCTTGATTCACGCCGGAAATCTCGATATGAAGATTGGCCTCGGAATAATCCTCTGCGCAGAAGGTAGTTACGCGGTAATTCGTAATGTGCTGCTTCGGTCTGGACAGCATATAGACATCGCGAATGATACCGGTGAATCTCAGCTTGTCCTGATCCTCCAAATACGTACCGTCGCACCATTTCAATACAGCCACCATAATGGTGTTCTCACCGGGCTTCAAAGCGCTAGTGATACAAAATTCAGAGGTGGAGTGTGTCACCTGAGAATAGCCGAAAAACTGATTGTTTATAAACAGGTAAAAGCAGCTGTCTACGCCTTCGAAGACGAGGTAGCGCTCTTTACCGTCATTTTCATATTCAAATGTTCTGGAGTATACCGCTACCGGATTTTCGGTCGGAACATAGGGCGGATCGTACGGAATCGGATACGCCGTGTTGGTATACTGGAGATAATCATACCCATGAAGCTGAATGCAGGAAGGCACCGAAATCTTAGCGTCTCCCGCAGTCTCGAAAAACGAATTGGGCATCGAATGAAAGCTTTCATAGAACGAGAAGGACCATTCTCCGTTCAACAGGGAAAATGCTTCGGAGTTCTCTCTTGCCATGAAAGGATCCTGATCACATGCAAATGGAATGAAATAATTACGATCCGGCTCCGTATTCACATGGAGAATCTCCGGATTCTCATGAAAGGTCATATAAGTCTTCATAATATTCCTTTCTTCCGTCTGGTTAACAGAATAAATGATTCAAAAACAGGTGTCACAAAATGAAAAACTACATTCTATGACACCTGTTGAAAATGCTATTACTTAACGTCCTTAATGGAGAAGCTGATGCGACCCATCTTGTCCTTGCCGAGGCAAACTACCTTAACAACATCGCCAAGGGTAAGCACGTCTTCTACGTGGTTGATTCTTTCCTTTGCAATCTTGGAGATATGAACCATACCCTCTTTTCCGGGTGCGAACTCAAGGAATGCGCCGAAGTCCTTAATGCTAACTACCTTACCTTCGAGAATCATACCTTCTTCGAACTCGGTAACGATAGTCTGAATCATCTTAACGGCCTTATCCATTGCATCCGGATCGGTTCCACATACAGAAACTGCACCATCATCAGTAATGTCAATCTTAACGCCGGTCTGCTCAATGATTGCATTGATTGTCTTACCGCGCTGACCAACAACATCGCCGATCTTAGTAGGATCGATCATGATCTGAACAATCTTAGGAGCGAAGCGATTTACAGTAGCTCTGGGCTCTGCGATTGCCGCCTTCATAACACCGTTCATAATCTCAAGTCTTGCTTCGTGTGTACGACGGATAGCGCCTTCTACGATCTCTCTGGTCAAACCGTGAATCTTAATATCCATCTGAATTGCGGTAATGCCCTTCTCGGTACCTGCTACCTTGAAGTCCATATCGCCGAAGAAGTCCTCAAGACCCTGAATGTCGGTAAGAAGGATATAATCGTCGTCCGTATCACCGGTAACAAGACCACAGCTGATGCCTGCTACGGGAGCCTTGATCGGAACACCGGCAGCCATAAGGGACATCGTAGATGCACATACGGAAGCCTGAGAGGTAGAACCGTTGGACTCAAATGTCTCGGATACGGTACGGATTGCGTAAGGGAACTCCTCCTCGCTCGGAAGTACTGGAAGAAGTGCACGCTCAGCAAGAGCACCATGTCCGATCTCACGACGTCCGGGACCTCTGGAAACCTTCGTCTCACCAACAGAGTAAGACGGGAAGTTGTAGTGATGCATATATCTCTTGCTAACTTCCGTAGTATCAAGACCATCGAGCTTCTGAGCCTCGGAAAGCGGAGCAAGTGTCGTAATCGTACAAATCTGAGTCTGTCCTCTCGTAAACATTGCGGAGCCGTGTACACGAGGAATCAAGTCAACCTCAGCTGCAAGAGGACGAATCTGATTGATTGCACGTCCGTCAGGTCTCTTCTGATCCTTGAGAATCATCTTACGAACCGTCTTCTTCTGATACTGGTAAAGAGCCTCACCGATCAAAGGCAACCACTCTTCGTTCTCTGCAAATGCCTCTTCCAATCTCTCGCGGATCACACGAAGATTCTCTTCGCGAACCTGCTTCACATCGGTAAATACGGCCTCTTCCATCTCAGCCGGAGGAACAAGCTCCTTCATAGCTGCGAAAAGCTCTTCGGGAATTGCACAGCTTGTATAGGTGTGCTTAGCCTTGCCGCACTCAGCAACGATAGTATCGATAAATGCGATAACCTTCTGGTTGATCTCGTGTGCCTTGTAGATGGCATCGATCATAACCTCATCGGAAATCTCCTTAGCGCCGGCCTCAATCATGATAACCTTATCTCTTGTAGATGCTACAGTCAAAGCAAGGTCGGACTTGTTCTTCTGATCTGTAGTCGGGTTGAATACGAACTCACCGTCGATCATACCAACCTGTGTCGTTGCGCAAGGACCGTCGAACGGGATATCGGAAATTGCAACTGCAATTGCGGAACCGAGCATAGCGGTAAGCTCAGGTGCACACTCGGGGTCTACAGACAATACGAGGTTGTTGAGCGTAACGTCGTTGCGGTAATCCTTCGGGAACAAAGGACGCATCGGACGGTCAATAACACGAGAGGTCAATACAGCATTTTCACTTGCCTTACCCTCACGCTTGTTGAAGCCTCCGGGAATCTTTCCAGCAGCGTACTGCTTCTCTTCGTATTCTACACTGAGAGGGAAGAAATCGATTCCGTCTCTCGGCTTCTCGGATGCGGTTGCGGTAGAAAGAACAACCGTATCGCCGTAGTGCATCAATGCTGCACCGTTTGCCTGAGCAGCAACGCGGTTTACGTCAACCGTAAGCGTTCTGCCGGCGAGTTCCATAGTAAAACTCTTGTACATAATGTATCCTCTTTCTGCGCTGTACATAGTGAAATTGTGAATCAGGCCTGTATCAACAGCGCAAATACAGCTCCTTCGGTATAATACCAGGAGCCTCCGTAACAACTGATAAAATCACTGCCCTGCGGCAATGGGTTCATCAGAAGTCACGGTAGAAAAGCTCCTTATACATATTTGTACATACTATACCATCCGATAGTATAACATAACCGATTCAAAATATCTAGCCATATTTTGAATTAATACAAGAAAGTCCATGGTCGCTGTAGTGTTTTCGCATGGCATTTGACTAAAAACAAATGAGCCGCACCACAATTCGCGATGCAGCTCATCTTCTGTTTTGATTATTGTTGTTTTTGATAATCCTCTAAAGCAATATGGAACCGAACGCAAGGGTCCGGTGTCTCCGGAACAAAGCCTGTCTTCTTATAAATGGACTGTGCGCGAAGATTCTGTTCGCGAGTCGACAGATACAGATACTTGGTGCCGAACACTTCAAATGCGAGCTTCTGAACAAGATAAAGAGCTTCTTTGCCATAGCCCTTTCCTTTATCGAGAATGGCGATTCGTTTTAACTGAACCCGTTCCTCAATAAAGCGCATATCGCAGAAAATGATGATGCCGATCGGTGTACCATCCTCTCTTTCCACAATCGTCTGCAGAAAATCCGGATCTCCGAATTTCGCAATGCGCCAACCGAGCGGCCAATGTGCAACCCACTCGGTATTATCGGGATGCAACTCTACCGAACGCATGAAATCCACATCTTCAAGTGTGGCCTTTCGTATGGTAAGACGTTCGCCGCGAATGAGCACCTCTCGACCCTTTGGAGGATTTTTGATACCGCAAAGAAATCGTTCCGCATAATGCTCATCAAACACCTTCCGTTCTTCCGGAGTGGCATTCTTGCCGCGATTTTCATAATGAGTCTTTAAGAAATCATCGAAAGCCTCTTTGTAACGTGGCTCTTGCTCGAAGATTTGAAGCAATTCGTCGTTCATAATACTCTCCTATGTAGTTATTCGTAGGTTAATGTTGCACTGAGAATCTTCAGCTCCGAATTTCCGCTGAGATTCATTCCGATGTCGCCGATGCTTCCACCGACGGATATGACGGAATTCCAGCTCTCCGGAGTGATCGTCATCGTCTTTCCGGATACCTTTACGGTAGAACACCAAAAATCACTTGTAGAAACGGTGTCATTAAAGGTAATTGTCAGCTTCCAGTTTCTCATTTCCTTCTTAGACGGATTGGAAATGCTTATGCTCAATCCATAGTGAGGTTTTCCTTCGGAAATCCACGTATTGCCCGAATAGATCTGTACGTTATAGTTGCTGTCCTTCTTAGAAAATTGAATCGGATCGGGAACAGCCTGAGGAGTACCTCCGCCACCGGATTGCACGGAATCCTGAATGACTTCATCGATATCGACATCACCAAGACCGTCTAAGGTGCCTTTTAAGAGCTTGACAAGCCATTTTCCCTGTGAGGATAAATCATTTTCCGTAAAGCCGTACAGTTTGTTGCAGCTCGGTAAAAACAGCGACGAGGCCTCATTTTTATTGGCCAAATTCCAGCACACATAGCTGATATCGTAGTGGTCGAGAAGCGCAATCCATTTGTTTGCCTCTTCTTCGTTCACCATTCCGTTGCCATCGGCACTTCCGATGCCGAATTCGGATACGAACAAGGGAAGTCCCGCTTCTGCGGCCTTTGTGAGTGTGCCACGTAAATCATTTTTATGTGTATTCGCGTAAAAATGCAATGCGTACATAACGTTTTTGCCAAGGTCACCGCTAATCGGCGAAGTGGCCGCCTGATCTACGTATTGAGACCAGTTCGGAGTGCCGACAATAATAATAGCGTCCTTGTCATACTGACGTATCGTCTTTATGACATCGGTTGCATACGTTTTAATCTGAGACCACGTGATACCACCATTCGGTTCGTTGCAGATTTCATAGATTACATTGTCATAATCCTTGTACTTCTGCGCCATCTCTTTGAAGAAATCAATTGCTTGATCCTTGTAGAGGTTCGGGTCGCGGTCATTAAGTACATGCCAATCGATGATTACGTACAAACCGAGCTCTGTCGCATAGGAAACTCCATCGGTCACAATCTTTTTCAGCTGACTCTTCTTTGTATCATCGGATACACAATAGCCGTCTTCTGCGGTGTACATCGCAAGTCGTACGACATTTGCTCCCCAATCGTCGCGAAGCGTCTGGAACGTTGCCTTGT